>JAJAYW010000125.1 GCA_026786005.1 Lysobacter sp.
GCGTCCTTCAACCGCCGGATCTGGTCGCGGACGTCGCCAGCGGCCTCGAACTCCAGGTCGCGGGCGTGCTGGTACATCTGCTGCTCAAGCGCTTTCAGGCGCGCGGCCAGTTTCACCGGATTGAGTGCCGCGTACTCGGCGGCCTCCTCCGCGATGCGCGCGTTCTTGTTCCGCTCGCTCTTGCTGCGGCCGCCCCGTTTGACCAACCCGTCACCACGCGCACCTTCGAGGATGTCGGTCACCGGCTTGTCCACGGAGATCGGGGTGATGCCGTGCTCGGTGTTGTATTCGACCTGCTTCTCACGGCGCCGGTCGGTCTCGTCGATCGCGGCCTGCATCGATTTGGTCATCCTGTCGGCGTAAAGGATCGCCTTGCCGCGCACGTTGCGCGCCGCGCGGCCGATAGTCTGGATCAGCGAGCCGGCCGAACGCAGGAAGCCTTCCTTGTCGGCATCGAGGATCGCCACCAGCGACACCTCTGGCATGTCCAACCCCTCGCGCAACAGGTTGATGCCAACCAATACGTCGAACTTGCCCAGCCGCAAATCGCGGATGATCTCGACGCGCTCGACGGTATCGATGTCCGAGTGCAGGTAACGCACGCGGACGCCGTGCTCGCCGAGGTATTCGGTGAGGTTCTCGGCCATGCGCTTGGTCAGCGTCGTCACCAGCACGCGGTCGCCCATCGCGGTGCGTTCGGTGATCTCCGACATCAGGTCGTCGACCTGGGTGGCGACCGGGCGAATTTCGACCTCGGGGTCGATCAACCCGGTCGGGCGCACCACCAGTTCCACCACCTGCCCGCCCGATTTCTCGCGCTCGTAATCCCGTGGCGTCGCCGACACGTAGATGCTGCGCGGCGAACGCAATTCCCATTCCTCGAACTTCAGCGGGCGGTTGTCGAGCGCCGATGGCAGACGGAACCCGAACTCGACCAGCGTTTCCTTGCGCGCGCGATCGCCCTTGTACATCGCGCCGATCTGCGGAATTGTGACGTGCGATTCGTCGACCACCAGTAGTGCATCCGGCGGCAGGTAATCGAACAGGCATGGCGGCGCCTCGCCCTGCATGCGTCCGGTCAGGTGTCGAGAGTAGTTTTCGATGCCGTTGCAGTAGCCGACCTCGGCCATCATTTCCAGATCGAACTGGGTCCGCTGCGCGAGGCGTTGCGCTTCGAGCAACTTGTTTTGCGCGTACAGCTGCTCCAGTCGCTCGGTCTTCTCGATCTTGATCGCCTCGATCGCATCGAGCACCGTACGGCGCGTGGTGACGTAATGCGACTTGGGATAGATGGTGTAGCGCGGCAGGGTTTTCAGCGTCTCGCCGGTGAGCGGATCGAACAGCGTCAGCTTCTCGATCTCGCCGTCGAACAATTCGATGCGCAAGGCTTCCGAATCGCTTTCGGCCGGATGAATGTCGATGGTCTCGCCGCGAACGCGGTAATGACCGCGTTGCAGGTCGAACCCGTTGCGCTTGTACTGCATTTCGGTCAGGCGGCGGATCAGTTCGCGCTGGTCGATGTGCTCGCCGCGTACCAGGTGCAGCACCATCTTGAAATATTCGTTGGGATCACCCAGGCCATAAATCGCCGAAACGCTGCAGACGATAATCGCGTCGCGCCGCTCCAGCAGCGCCTTGGTCGCCGACAGCCGCATCTGCTCGATGTGCTCGTTGATGGCGCTGTCCTTCTCGATGAAGGTATCGGACGCCGGCATGTAAGCTTCGGGCTGGTAGTAGTCGTAGTAGCTGACGAAATATTCGACGGCGTTGTGAGGGAAGAACGCCCTGAACTCGCCGTAGAGCTGCGCGGCCAGGGTCTTGTTCGGCGCCATCACCAGTGTCGGTTTCTGCACCGCCTGGATGACATTGGCGATGGTGTAGGTCTTGCCCGAGCCGGTCACGCCCAGCAGCGTCTGGTGCGCCAGCCCGGACTCGAAACCTTCGATCAATTTGGCGATGGCCTGCGGCTGCTCGCCGGCTGGCGAATAAGGCGCGATCAGCTGGAAACCCGCGGGGTGCATTAGATCGTTCATCGGTGTTCGTACTTAAGCCAGTCGACAAGTTTAACTCTGCTTGAAATGGGGCCGATGGGGGATTTTCCTACCCCGATATGGGGACTCCGCCGGTGTCGTTCATGCGTCTGCGGCAGGATGCTGTGCGCAGTCCGATGGAGCGCGCGACATGCAAAGGAATGCAGCTGGATTCACCTTGATTGAATTGATGATCACGCTGGTCGTGGTCGTTGTGGTTACAACATTGGGCTTGCCCGCGTTCGCCGACACCTTGCAGCGCACGCGTGTCTCGGCGGCTTCGCATTCGCTGAGCGCCACGTTGGCTTCGGCACGCAGTACGGCGGTGATGCGCAAGGAACCGGTATCGGTTTGTCCCATGACTGCACAGCACCGTTGCCGGATGGATGGCGTCTGGGAAGATGGCTGGATGGTGTTTCGCGACAGTCAGCGCTCCGGACAACCCGCGGCGGATAGCGACATCCTGCGAGTTGTCGACCCACTCGATCGCAGCCTGATCCTGCGCGCCACGTCCGGACGGGACCGTGCGCGTTTCCAGCCGGATGGCCGCTCGACCGGCAGCACCCTCACCTTGAGCCTGTGCTCGGCCGATAGTCACCGGCTGCTGGGGCGCGTGGTTCTCAACAATTGGGGCCGTGCACGTACCGAGCGAAAACCGTCCAGGACTGCAATCTGCAGCAATATTCGATGAGCTAAGCGGGCGAGCGAGCTTGACCGCAGACGGTCACGCCTTAAAATGACCGTCCCCGCCCGAATAGCTCAGCCGGTTAGAGCACTTGACTGTTAATCAGGGGGTCGTTGGTTCGAGTCCAACTTCGGGCGCCATGTTTAAAAAAAAGCCGCAGAAATCTGCGGCTTTCTTATGCTTGGAATTAAAGGCGCCTCTTACCAGCAACGATTCGCATTTGTTGCGTCTGCACTTGCCTGCTTCTGGCCCAGTTGATTGACCGACAGGTTCATGCACAGGCTGTCTCGCGCCTGTCCGCTCGCAGCCACAGGCGTGGCGGTCAACGTAAAGGTTGTTGCGGTTTGATTACTCAATGCCAAGCCGTAGAAAGGAGTAGGCCCGGTACGTGGCGAACGCGCTTCCGCCGTGCTCAATGCAAATCCCACATAAGTATTGTTGATGGTGCGGAACCGCTCAGCACGTTGGGCAAGTTCAACCAGATCGGATTTGGCCTGCCCTCGCCGCCCCTTCCGGATCGAGTCCTGGTAGGCCGGCAGCGCGATGGACGCAAGTATGGCGACCACCGCGACCACGACCATCAATTCGATCAACGTGAAGCCAGTCATCCGGTCGGGCGCGCGGCAACTGCCGTGAGCGGTCTTCATGAGATGTTTGTCCAGATTAGCCATGCCCCATCACCTCAATTGTCGCCACGATTGACGTCCGCATGGCCTTGGCAGGACCAGCGCACCCGGGTAGATCACCACTTGGCATTGCTCGAACGTCGGTCCCGCCGTCAGACATGCCGGCCATCCCGGCGAGCCGACAACGCAGGTGGGATCGATGGACTTGACCTCATTACTGGCCAGTACGCCGATGCTGGTGATCGGTGCGCCCGAGGTCAACGGCACGGCGCCGGTGCCATCGGTACTTGACACTGGTGCATTGGTCGGCAACTGCGAGATGTACGTTAGTGCACCTGAGCCGGAGATCAGATCCAGCCCGTACAGCAGGTTGGTGCCGCCCGGCGTGCAACTGTCGCCGACAGGATTGAACGTGGCGAAGAAAACCTTGCCGTTCTGGATCCGTGGCGTGCCGATGAAGCGCTCGCCGGTGCCCAAGGCAGGATTGAGTGTCAGGTCCACATACCAACCGCGTTTCGCACCGGCGCCGAAATACGGCACCAGATTCTGGCTGGTCGTGCGGATGACGGTGTCATCCGCCGTTCCGAGAATACGATCCGGACCAGCATCGGTGGTTTGCGTCAACGTCTGTGCGACCAGATTGGTGCGTGTGCCGGCCGTGGTTCCGTTGTCCAGTACGCCGTAGAAGGCTTGGATCTGCGGCGGCGACGCGATGCTGTTGTCGCCGTTGACGAAGTAGCGTCCGGTGCCGAAGAACACGCTGTAACCGAGGCCCGGACCACGCGAGACGCGGATACCGCCGGTGATGGGCTGGGCTTCGGTTCCGGTGACGGCGCTGAACAACTTGTAGGCAACGTTCCAGCTACTGGCCGTGGCAGCGGACAAGTTGAACTTCCACAGATTGCCCTGTAAATCGCCACCGTAGACATAGTCCACGCGGCCATCGGCATCGCTGTCGATCGCGGTGATCTGACCCAGGCCGTTATACGGGTCGGTCGTGTTGTTGTCGGCATCGGGCACGTTGCCCGGATCGCCATCGTTTGCACGGATTTTTGCTATGAGCGCGCCACTGAACACATCCACCACATACAGGATCGGGTCGCTACCCGCGCCACCGTAGCCATTGCTGAAGACCGCGCCCCATCTGCCATTCTCCAACGGCAGCACCAATGGCTTGCCCATGCTGTAACCAAGGTCCGGGTCAGTGACGTTGTTCCATTCCCACAGAACCTGGTTGGTGCCTACCGCAGCAACATTGCTGACATCGATCGCGAACACGGATTTGCCACCAGCGCCCGTGGTGCCGACCGCAACGGTCTTCCAGCCTGCGCCGTCCTTGGCATCGACCACCGTGGTCTGGCCGTCGACGTAATACTCGTGATTGAACACGCGGCCGGTCGTATACGCCCGATCGGGCAACGCCAGCTGGTTCATCTTGCCGAGCACGCCATGCGGCACATAGGCGAAGAACTCGCGCCCTGTGCTGCCGTTGAGCGCGTGGAACATGCCGTCGTTGGCTCCGACGTAGACGACATTGGGCCGGTTCTCGGTCCGCTTCTGCGTCAGGAACGCGGCGTATCCATCGAACATGTCGGGACCCGCGCGATCAAAGCTGGCATAGCCGTAATTGTTGCGGGGCGAGGAAATCACCGGCTCCGAATTGACGATGTCGCCGAGTACGGAACTACGGGTGCGCAGCGTACCGCCATTGCTGACCTCCTGGGCCTGGTCGCCACGCAAGTAGTCCACCAGGTTATTGGGGCTCAGTGCAGCGCCGTAATCAATAGCTACTGCAGTTTGGGCGATACCAAGAGCGGCGAATTGACCCGAAGTGGTTCCGGATAGATTCGCGGCACGGAACAGGACCGATTGCCGGGTCGAATTGGGACCGGGAACGATGCTGGTCAGGATGTTGCGGGACGTTGCAGCCAAGCCACCGGCCGCAGGCGGCAATTGGCTTTGCGCCGTCCACAGCGTGGCGCCCAAAGTGCCATTGGGATTGACCTGCAACGCAGTCAGGTTACCGGTCCAGTCCTTGCTGTTGCGTTGCACGTTGAACGATGGCTGCACCGTGAACGAAGTGCCGCTGATGCGCGCACCCGTTATGCCTTGGTTGCCCGGCACAACTGCCTGCGTGGCGATGGCGTCGAAAGCCTGCGACAACTGCGCGCGCAATTGCAACGGATTGGTTACCAGGAAGTAGTTGTCGGGCACGCTGTTGCCGTCGGCATCCCAGATCGGGTCGCCGCCGTACTTTGCGGCATACCACAAGGGATCCTTGAGCTGGATGCCAAGAGAAGCGGTCGACGAACTAAAGGTGCGTGAAGCCGTGAGACCCAAGAATGTATTGCAAGGCGCCGTCGTGGTGCCACCCGTGCAACCTCCAGCCCATACGCCAGCCGGTGTGTTGAGCAAGTAAGGCGTTCCCGGACCGTCGCGATCCCTGACCTCCAGATAGATGCCGTCGCGGCTGGTTCCGGAGATGCTGTAGCCGATGTTCTGGTCGGCACTACCGGCGGCGTATTCCGAGGTCAGGTTGACTGTCAGCGTTTGCGGGGTGCCGGCGTTCACCTTGACCTCATAGCGCACGATCGCGTCCATGTCGTGGTCGTTGCCTTGCTCGACGTCCTCGTAATTGATCCGGAAGACCGCCTGCGGGAGACCGCCATTGACGCCAAACACAAACGGTTGGCCCGGCAGGTTGACGATCTGCTCGACGTAAAAATCGACGATGGTATTGGTCGGCTTGCGCGCGGCGCCACCGAACGTACCACTCACGGTCTTGGCGAAGGGCAACAGTGTCACCGTGCTTCCGTTCAACGGGAACTCGATCTTCGGCAATGGAGATGCCAATGCGATCGAATAGGTACCCAGATTCTGTGCGTCCGCCACCGCATTGATGTCGGTGTTGCGGCCGAAACGCGACACGCTGGCGGAATAATACGTACCGCCCTTGGTGGGTTCTTCAGGCGCGAGGCCACGGATATTGCCGAAGCTGCTGGCAGACTTGGCAGTGGGAGCGCCGTCCGTAACGCCTGCCACTTCACCGATGAAGACATTGCGCGGGCCCGCGCCGAATTCGCTGGTCCAGATTGCCGCGCCTTCGCTGCTTGCGCTGAAGCTGCTGATCGTGGCGGGCACAGTGCCGGCAGAAGTCGCGCCGCCAAACGAGTTACCCGGCAGATCGCCGTCATAGCTGGGGTTGATATCGCTGATCAGTGTCTGGAACGGCTTGGCGCATTTTGGGTAACCCAGGCCGGTGGGTGTCGCCGCATAGGGGTCTTTCCATGTGGCCTTGACCAGGCCCATCGCAGTTTCCTCCAGCACGCCCGATGCATTGCCGCCACTTGAGAATCGCGCAATCGGCGCAGCTGCGCCCGCGAAGTAGCGCAGCGACTCATACATCATTTCAGCAAGCGGGTTGCCCCACATGCGGCACTCGCCGTTGTTGATGGCGCGATCTCCGATCGACGGGCAATTGCCGTAACCGTTGGCCCAGTTCCAGTTGCTATCGCTGTTGAGGTTGTCCGTCCCGCTGTTGTAGCCGCCACCGATCATGCGAAGCCTGTCGATGGTACGGACGATGCCTTCCACGTTGGTGCGGATCTGCCCCGTCGCGGGATCGATCTCGCCGGCAAAGTCACTGATGTTCTTGCGCAGAACGCCGCCTTCCAGGTTGTTGTCCTGCGAGCCCGTGATGAGGCCGAAGTACATTTTCTGGTTTTCGCCGTAGTCATGCAGGATGCCGGTCGGCTTGTAGACAGTAGGGCCGGTGACCGGATATCCCTTGCAGGTGGATTCGCGCACTGCCGGGTTGCTGGCGGGGCAAGTCAAAACGCGCACGAGATAGTCGGCGCGGCCGGAACTGACTGGAGCAGTCGGCGTCAGGTCGTATGTCGTGAGTAACGGACCGCTACCGGTAAAATTGCCATTGTTGTTGGCGTCATTGCGGTCATTGGTTACGGGTCTCCAACCGAAGGTGCTGTTGCCGCTGATTTTTTGCCATTCGAGGAGATAGCCGTCTCCACCAGTCGCCTCTTCCTGCCGAAATTTGAAGCCATACGTCGTATTTTGAGCCAGTGTGACGACAGCGGAAGTTTCACCGCCGCCGCAGGCACCGAAGCCGCGCGCGCCATAGCAACCCGCCGAGGCGAGCAAGGTGCCGTTGGGCTGTCGAAGCTCGAAGTCGATCGCCTCGTCACCATTCACTCGGAACTGGTACGTGCCGTTGGAGTTATTATTATTACGGAGATTGATACTGCCCTCGAAGATCGAGAGGTATTCGTCGTCGTCGCCGTAAGGATTGCACGCGGTTCCGTTGCAATTAATGACCGTTACGTTGCCTGAGCCGTACTGGTTTGCCGAAACTGCAAAGTTTGTTTCGAGCACATCGAAGGCGGCGCGATTCGCAGGGTGTCCGGGGAACGGCGCGGTTCCGCCACCAGAACTCGA
Source organism: Lysobacter sp. (assembly GCA_026786005.1). Classification (GTDB taxonomy): domain Bacteria; phylum Pseudomonadota; class Gammaproteobacteria; order Xanthomonadales; family Xanthomonadaceae; genus JALYOU01. The sequence continues at coordinate 7,794 of JAJAYW010000125.1, forward strand.
GACGCAGTCGATGCGCGCGTTCGCAGCGCTGAAGCACTTGTTGCCCGCGACCGGCCCTTCGATCGACAACCAGTTCCACACTCGCGAGGACGTGTTCTGCATCACGCGGAACACTGGCGCTTGATAACCGGGGAAAGTAGCGGCATTGCCAGTGACCGTGGTCACAGCGAACAGGTGGTAAAGACCAGCGTTCGGAAGCGGCAATGGCGCGTAGTTGCGGATGTCATAACCATCGCGCGCGACGCTTTCATATTCCTTGCCCCAGCTGTGCGCATCCTGCGGAAAGAAAGCGCCCTGCAGCACCGTTCCGGTAGGTGAGTCAACCTGGCGCCAGCCGCCATAAAGTACGCGGCGCAAGGCATCCATGCGCGAAGTTGTCAGGTAATTCAGGTAGTCGCCGCTCCATGCGCCGGAGCAACGCTTGGTTGTCGTGGCTGTAGTCGGAGTGAACAAGACGCCATCCGTGGTGTAGCAGGCAAACGAATTGAAATAGCCGTA
>JAJAYW010000126.1 GCA_026786005.1 Lysobacter sp.
CCGATCTGCGGATCGTAATAGCGCTGCTGCATGTACGTCAGCCCAGTCGCACCATCCTGCACATGACCCGTGTAGCCGATGCCATCGTACGCGGGCTTGCCGATCGCCGCACCGAACGGCTCGTACTGCGTGCGGTCGATAACCTGGCCTGCTTCATTGGTCACTGCTACCGGTGAGCCCAGTGCATCGGTGTGCTGGTACTTGGTCGAAAGGATGGCATTGCTCGGCCAGCTGTGGTCGATGGTCGCCACCAGGCTGCCGTTTAAGTACACGTGCTCCTGCGTGGTCTCTTGGGTCGGCCCCTTCCAACCGAACAACATCTGCCCCGCCTGACTGTACTGGAAGAGGTTCAGTGTCCCATCGGCCTTGATCGTCTCAATCCGTCGGCCGTGGCCGTCGTAGCGGTAGGTATCCACTCCACGAATCGACGCTCCAGTCGCCTGCCGCAAACGGTTGCCGAAATCGAACGCGTACACCTTACCGTTTTTGTTTGTAACGTTGCCCTGCACGTCATAGCCGATGCCGACCACACCGGCTCCGGCCGTGTTCTGAATCAGGGTCAAGCGATTAGTGCCGGGTTCGTAGTTGTAGTTGGCGTAATCCTTGACGCCTGGGAGCGTCCACGACTTGATGTTGTCCAAGGCGTCGTACGTGAAACGGTGCCAACAATTGCCCCCAAAACTGCAAGACCCGGCATCAGTCAGCCGATCCAAACCGTCGTAGTACATCCAGCGGCTGAAGTTGTCGCCCTGCGCCTGATCACCGATATGCGTGACATTGCCATTGGGGTCGTATTGGTACAGGTGGTTCAGCGCCCCGCCAGTGTCGACGCTGCTGGCCGGCAGTTGCCGGGCGTTCTGAACCATTCCGTGCTGCAGACCGTTGCCGTAGGTGAACCCGGCCATGCCGCCATTGGGGTGGTAGCTCACATTAGTGGCGTAGCTGCCCGCCCGCGTGGGTTGGCCCAACGCATTGGGGGCGTAATCCACATAGAGACCTGTTGGATAACTTTGCCCGGCCAGACTGCCGTTGATATCGAAGACATAGCCCAGGCTCCAGCTGTACCAGCCCGGTTGCACGACCGATTCGCCGGTCAGCAGGCGGCGCTTGTTGTAGCTGTAGCCGTTGACAACTTGATTGCCGCCGTCGTTGTGTGTGGTGATCGAGACCGGCATGTTATCGGGCGTGTAAGTCCAGGTTTGGTTGCCCAATCCGTCGGGGAAAGTCAAGGTCTTGAGACGGTTACGCGCGTCGTATGTGCGGGAAGCCTTGCGCGCGGCAACGGCCGTATTGTTGCCATCGCACGGGGTTCCTGCCGACAGGCCACTGGCCGACCAAGCCAGATTGCCCGCGCCGTCATAGCCCATGACTGTTGCACCGGTTTCCGGCTCGGTGACACGACATAACTGCTTATACGCGTCGTAATCGTAATAGCGCCACGCGCTCAAGCTGCGGGCGCCATTGGTCCGTCGCAGCGCATACGGCTTGTCCAAGCTGTCGTAATAGATCTCGGTGACGACGTCCTCTGGAGCGATGATCCCGTGCGGCAGGTCGTAGGATGGCTGATCGTACATCCGATGTCCCACGATCGTCTGTTGGTTGCGTGGGTTGGTCGTGTAAATGCGGATGCCGTCGTAGACCTTGGTGGTGGCGAGCACGCCCTGTTCGGAGTCCTGTTCGATCCTAGTCACGCGATTGAGCGCGTCGTAGTACGTCCTGGCACCCTGTGTAACAGCATTGAAGTCGGTCAGGCTCGCCATCGGATACGACTGGAACACAGGCTGGCCATCGGCGTCGTACCGGCTCACGCTGACGCTACGGGTCGCCGTCGGATTGGCATTGTCATAGCGCTCGGTGACCACCGGACGCCACAGCGCGTCGTAATAGGTTCTTTGCTCCCCACTGCCGGTGGTGACGATCTGCTGCCAGTGACCCACCGGCAAGCCGTACTTGGCGCTGGTGGAGGCTGCGAAGGCGCGAATGGTCGGAGTCCACGTGGACGCATCACACACGCCCGACTGGCTCTCGGACGGATAAGTGACCAACCGCATCCGGCCCATCAAGTCGTACTGGTAACACGTCTTGTAGCCGGCCTCGTCGGTCACCGAGTCGATCCAGCCCTGGTCGTTGACCACCGCCGATCGCGTCGCACCGGACGGTTGGTCCGTGGTGCCAGGAAATTGAATCGTCTGCGGGATGCCGCGCTTCCAGTTCGACAACGTGGCGACGTTGTTGTTGCCGTCCTTGACCGTCGCCACGGTGCCGTTCGCGTTGTAGGTGAGCATCTGCTGCACCTTGCCAAAGCTCGCTGTCTGCATCGGCAGCGCCGTGACTGCGTCATAGGTAGTCGTTGACGTCTCGATACCGTTGGTGGTGCTGCGCTTGACCTGCCCCAGCACCCACGACGCCATGTTGTCGTGGTATTCGATTGTTTCGGTCTTGCTGAATGATTGCGCGTGGGCTCCGCCTGCGCCCAGCAAGCCCAACACTGCGATGATTCCCGATCCTAGTTTCATGTTCATCCCGTCAAGGTGCCGGTGCACTGGATCGCGTCACGGTCAAGGGCCGAGCGAACGGATCGAAGCTGCTAACTGCCCAAGTGAATACAGAGCCTTGCTGGGTCATTGTTCGCTGCTTTGTCGGCGTCCAAGTTTCTTGCTTGGCGTTGTTGGAACGCCAATCCATCATCGTTTCTCCGAGATTGCTCGGATATGGCCCCTGATTGAACGGCGCGTAGATCAGCCTCTGGCTGCGCAACAACGTGCTGCTGCCTTGATAGCTGTCGGCAACTAGTTCCTTGCCCTCGGTGGCACCCCAACGATTGCTGTAGGTGTAGCGCATGCGATCACCTTGCGGGTCCGTCACGTCAATCCACGTGGTGTCAGCACAGCTATTGTTAGCGGCGCATGCATCGCGCGCGGCGCTGCCAATCGCGGGAGCATAAGCATAGGTCCAAGCTTGTGGCGTAACGCCAGGTCCTGAAAATTCCTTGCGCGTTAATGCATAAGTGCCAAACAGGGGTGGAATTGCTTCCGAATAAGAAAAATCCGGATTCTGTACGCAGCCGGTTTCTACATAGCTGCGCGCATGCCATATCGGTGACACGGTGAACTGACCCATCAGGCCACTAGGTGCCGTTACGGTCGAAACGTACGACGCGCCGCTTGGCGTCAGCGAGCGCGTGGTGCATCCGCTCAATTGCTCACTAGAAAGCGACACTCCACCCAGATTCTGCAGGTTGAACGTCCATCGTGATGCATCTGGCAGCACGACTGCACTGAGCGTGGCGGAAGTACTGGTGACCCCCGTGTACTCGTACTGCCACGTGCGAACAGGACCTGAGCTTGGTTGCACGGAAATCGAACTGATAACGGGCACATCGCTTCGCCAAGTAAGAATGATGGTTCTGTCGTCCTTGGACGTGATTGAACTTAGCTTGGCACCGCTGTAATTGTATTGAACCCAATTGCCGAACCGATCCTCGATACGCGACACGTACATTTTGGCGAGCATGCGTCGCTGCTTTAGCCACATGGGACTGCCGTAAGGATCCATCTGTTTGATCGTGAGTGCTCGTTCTCCTATCAGATAATCGAATCGGTACTTTGTGCCCTCAGGCGAAACAACCAAGAATGCTTCGCCGGCCTCTCCATTACTGGTGGCGGGAAGGCAGCCGATCTGCCAGTTCTGCAGAGTCACAGCCGGAAATGGAATGGGATTGCCACCGGCGTCAAGCAGGGCCGGCTGTAGCGTGTTCTGCGTGGATCGTTTGAGAATAGTCTGTTGGACGCCATCTTCAGTGAGTAACGTCATCCCGTTCCAACCCGCTTCTGGATCGTCAAGCGTTCCGAAATAGTTGGGACGATTAAATCGCGTGCAGCGCGCGAATCGATTGGGGTCCGTCTTGTATGAGACGACCCAGTTCATTCCAGGGGTGGTGATCGGCGTCGTCCCTGTTGGCGCATCAGTGAGTGTCTGAATACGCGGGATGGATAAATTCCAATCCCCGAAGGCAGGCGGGACCAAACTTGCATCGCTGTTCTGGAACGATTGCAAGTCGCGGACCAATCTTATGGTTGGCCCAAGACCTTCCAACACCACGTCGGTCTGGCTGAAGGTCAAATCCCCGGTGTAGGGATTGAGTTGCTCGCCAAAAGGCGTATCCCCGGGCGGCTGCACCGTCTGGTAAACCTGCAGGCGACGGTTGTATTCGTTCTCAAGCGTAACTTCGCTGGCAACTGCAAATCCGCAAACAGCCAGCATCAAGCAGGTGTAGCCGCCCCGAGTTCCATTTTTCAAACACTTCCCCAATTTTGGCCGCGTCGGCACAAGCCGACTATTTACCCATGGCCATGCGAACTCAGCCCCGTCGCAGAGCATCGGATAAACAAAGGAAAGTGGGAAGCCCTCAACCATCCAAGATCAGTGCGCTCTTGCTAGCCAACGTTGCGCAGTGGTGACGTATAACCAGTAAAATGGTGAATGTGCGCTACCAAAAGCGCACAGCATTAGGTGACCATCAGTATCTAGATTACTTTTGGTGGCCTTACGTCCTCAAAGGGGGCGACGAGGCGCAATGGTGCTGTCACGGGATGTCGAGTTGGAATCAATATTGACGGCACATGCGCTCGCATGGTCGAAGCGATGCGTAGCGTCTCGTTAGCTTTCAGGATGTCGTTGGTCGAGATTGCGGAACAGTGGGCGAAGCTCCGAATCGGATGTGCACGGAAGGTCCGTGGGTCCCGGCCAGCTAATTCGATCGCGGCCTATGAGGTAGGAACGTTATCGAACATGCACGCGTGTGAGGCGGACAACGCGACCGCAAGGGTTGTAAGCGTTGATCGGGGGCTCACTGCTACCCATGCGGCACCTGTAAGGTGGTCGCGGCCCCAGTCGCCGCGAATCCGCAGTGGTCTTGCATTCCGCTTGAATGCACCTACTTGCTCGACCATCCGGATCGGTGAACTTGTACGGGCTGTTATTGGCGTACCAATACCGATTGAAGTTGCCACCGGTGTTGCTGTTTGCCGTCACCGGATCAACGCTCAGGAACCTTCCGATCCCCGGATCGTAATAGCGCTGTTGCATGTAGTTCAAGCCGGTCGCCGCATCCAGCACATGTCCGGTATAGCCGGGACCATCCTTGGGCATGGTAGTGCCCGGTCCGCCCGTGATGCCCTTACCGTACGGCTCGTACTCCATCCGTTCGATCAAACCGCCACTACTGTCCGTGGTCGCCACAGGTGAACCCAGCGCGTCGGTGTGCTGGTACTTGACCACTGCCGGGCCGCCCCATCGTGGCACTTCGCGCAGCGCGATCAAACTACCGCCCAGATAAATGTGGTCACTGAGCTTGTTGACGGCCGTGCGCTGGTTTTCCTGATACATCAACTGGCCGCTACTGGCGTACTGCGAATAGAGCAGGCCGGTCTGGGCGCCCGGGCCGATCGTACGATGAGCCCGCACGCGCCGCCCATGCGCGTCATAGCGGTACCGCTCCTGCATGCCGGTCGCGTTGACTTCCCGCAGGCGGTTGCCGACGTCAAAGCGGTAGCCAACTTCATTTTTGCTGGCCACGTTGCCCTGCACGTCGTAGACCAGCGAGGTCGCCGCAGCACCATTGTCGCAGGCGCTACTGTTGCTGCGCACGAAGGTCAACTGCTGGCTGAGGTTGTAGCAATAGCGCAGGTTGCGATCCGGGCCGACGACCGTGGCGATGTTGTCGAGCACGTCGTAGCCGTAGGTCATCGTGCCGCCGAACATCGGCGACTCTGCTGTCTGCAACCGGTCCAGTCCGTCATAGGTCATCGACCGCGTCTGGCGGCCGGTTTGCCCCACCTGATCGGTGATCTGCAGGATGTTGCTGTTGGCGTCGTAGCCATAGGCGAAGTTCGTAATTGCGCCGCTGCTGACCGACGCCGGTAACTGACGGTCGTTCTGCTGCATCTCATGCACGATGTTGTTGCCGTAGGTGAACCGATGGATCGCCCCATTGGGGTAATAGCTCGTCCCGCTGGCGTACGGGGTGCTGACGCCACCCGATGTCCCGACCACCTGCGTGGGCTGGCCCAAGGCGTTGGGCTGGTAGGTGACGACCAGGTTCGATGGATACGTCTGGCTGGCCAGATTGCCGTTGGCGTCGTAACCGTAGCCGAGCGGGAAGTTGTACCAACCGCGCTGACTCATGACTTCTGCGGTCAACAGGCGGCGCTGGTTGTAGGTATAGGTGTTGAGCGTTTCCCGTCGAGTCGCACCGACAGCGTCGATGTTGTAAGTGGCATCCAGCTGCCGGAGGCTTCGCTCCGCACATCAGTGTTCGCGCGTTATTGGTGCCTGTGTGTCGAACGCGCCGCTCAGGCCTGTTGCTTGAACACCGGAAACTGACCCGTCAGCCGCATCCCGGTCATCATCCCCCAGCGCACGCCCACGCGATGCAGGCGTTGCTCGACGGACTCGCGCAGATTGTCTGGCGTGCCGGCAAGGATTGCGTCGTAACGCTGCGCCCAAGCGTTGGCGAAGGCAAACAGGTCACGATGATGACGATGTTGCAGATCCGGCATCTCACCTTCGAGCCGCGCGATCGCCGCATCGATTTCGGCTTCGGTCATCACGCGTAATGCCCGCAAGTGCGATGTGGGCACATCAGGATGTGCGCGGCCGCGGATAACCGTGCTTGGTGACTCGATGACATCGTTTTCCCCTGTTGCAAGCGATGGAGACCGGTCAGGACCGCCTCCACTACGAAGCCAAAATCGCGGGTAACGCGTGCATCCAGCGTGAACGCCCGGATGAACCAATGTCAGTCAATGACAAGCGGAGTAGCGCTGTGCACTGCGTCGAAGCTCCACAACAGCAATATCTCGCAGAAACGCGCGCCTGCTGAACATCATTCCGCTGCGGGGGCGACCAAGGGCAGGTCGCAGTAAATTCGAAGTCCGCCGGTGAGTGAGGCTTCTGCAGTCAGCGAGCCCGTGTGTGCCACGACGATGGCGCGCGCGATCAACAGTTTGAGCCCGAGCCCACTGTCGTAAGGTTCCGGCAGGGGGTGCTGGAACAGCGCTGCAACTTCGGTCACATCTGCCGCATGTCCCGGGGCAACGATCTCCATGCGTAACCTATCGTCGATCCTGCGCACATGCACAGACGCTGCGACATCCGCGGCGCGCGAAGATGCGTATCCAACCAAAGTCCTGAATACCTCAACCAGCCGTATCTGGTCGGCGATCACATTGGCGCCTTCGCTCTCATCGACAATCGTGGGCATGGTTCCGGTAACGGGCGAAAACCCGCTGAACGCCATATCCAGCAAGAGAGAGACTTCGCACGGTTCCATCCTGCCCAGCAACAGTCCGCGATTGGCCTGCGACCAGTCACTGAGTTCGTCGATCATGCTGCCCATCACCCGCGTCTGTCGTTCGATCAGCGTGAACAACTCCTGCTGTAGCGCGGCATCGACATGGCCGCTCTTCAACAAGTAGGCGGCGGTTTGCAATGGCGTCAACGGGCCGCGCAGATCGTGCGCGAGCCGGTCGAGCCATGGCACGGGCAGGCTCATGACCTCACGCGCGCCGATGCGTCCACCAGCGAGGCGCAGATGGCCTGGATGGCGCCAAGTTCCGGCGGCTTGACCAGATGGTGATTGAATCCAGCTTCTCGGGTGCGCCGGCGATCCTCGGGTTGGCCCCAGCCGGTGACCGCGACCAGGATCGCTGTACGGCCCTGTTCGGTGGCGCGCAGTGTCCGCGCTAGGTCGTAGCCGCTGAGTCCGGGCATGCCGACATCCATGAAAGCGATGTCGGGTGCGAAGGATGCAAATTCGGTCGCGACTTGCAGCGGGTCGTAGAGCCGAAGTGTTTCCAGCCCCATCAGCTCCAGCATCATCGCCAGGGTATCGGCCGCATCGCGGTTGTCGTCGACCACCAGGGCACGACGTTTGGTGAGTGAACGGATCGTGTTTGGCGGCACATCCACGTCTTGCCGCTCCGGGACCGTAAGCTCGGGATCGCGCGGCAGCTGTATCCGGAACTCGCTGCCTTTGCCGAGGCCCTCGCTCTGCACGGAGACGTGGCCATCGTGCATTTCGGTGAGGCGCTGCACGAGCGTCAGGCCAATGCCAAGACCGCCGTGCGCTTTTTCCACCGCTGTGTCGGCCTGCGAAAACAATTCGAAAATGTGCTGTATCTGTTCGCTGGCTAGGCCAATACCGGTATCGCGCACGCACACTTCGACGTTGCTGCCGTTTGCGGTCGCGCTCACTTCGATGTTGCCGCCGGCATCGGAGTACTTGGCCGCGTTGTTGAGCAGGTTGGCGAAGACCTGGGACAGGCGCGCATGGTCGGCGTGCAGGGCAACAGGTTGGTCGGGAAGATGCACACTCAGGTGGTGCCTCCCGCGCTCGATCAGTGGCGCGGCCGTTTCGACCGCCGATTGAATCACCTCGTTGAGCGTGGTGACCTGCTTGCGCAGCACCAGCTTGCCCCTGGTGATCCGCGCGATGTCCAGCAAATCGTCGATCAAACGAACCAGTTGTCCGAGCTGGCGTTCCATCATGTCCTGCAAGGGGTCGTGCGCGTCCGGCGCCGACAAACGACGGATATTGAGCGCGTTCAGCAGCGGCGCCAGCGGGTTGCGCAACTCATGGGCGAGGGTGGCGAGAAACTCGTCCTTGCGCCGGTCGGCATCGCGCAGGCGCTCCTCGACATGCATGCGCACGCCGATCTCGTTCTGCAGATCTTCATTGCGTGCAGCCAGTGTGGTGTTGGCATCGCGCAGCGATGTGTTGAGGCGTTCGAGCTCGCGCGTCTTTTCCGCTTCCAGTGCGACGTTGGCTGCGGACAGCTGCGCATTGGCGAGCTGTAGTTCGCGACGCTTGCGATGCAACTCGGCCAGCACCGAAACCTTGGTGCGCAGGATCTCCGGGATCACCGGCACGCTGACGTAATCGACCGCGCCGAGCTTGTAGCCGCGCATCCGGTCCATGTCTCCGACGTTGACCGCGGTGACGAAGATGATCGGGGTTTTTTCAAAACGCGGATGCTGGTGGATCAGGCTTGCGGTCTCGAAACCATCCATGCCCGGCATGTTGACGTCGAGCAGGATCACCGCGTACTCGTCCTCCATCAGCCGCTTGAGCGCCTCCATGCCCGAGCTGGCTTCGATCAAGTTTTCTCCGAGCGGCTCCAGGATCGCGCGGTATGTGAGCAGCCGTCCCGCCTGGTCGTCGACCAGCAGGATGTTGACCGGGGCATGCGCCGACTCGGGCGTGGCCACCTCGGTTGCGGCAATCGCCGGCGCATCGTACGAAGTCAGCGATGCAGCCACTGGCGCAGCACTCCGAGCAGTTGATCGGTGACGACGGGCTTGGCGAGGTAGTCGGACGCGCCGGCCTCAAGGCACTTCTCGCGGTCGCCCTTCATTGCCTTTGCAGTCAGCGCCACAATTGGCAGCGCGCGCGAATCGGGATCCTTGCGGATCGCGCGCATGGTGTCGTAGCCATCCATGCCCGGCATCATGATGTCCATCAGCACCAGTGCGATGTCGCGATCGGCCGCGACCTTGTCGACGGCTTCCTGGCCATTGCCGGCGGTGACCACGTCCATGCCGTGGCGTTCGAGCACGCTGGACAAGGCGAAGATGTTGCGCACGTCGTCATCGACCACCAGCACGCGTTTTTCGCGCAGCGTCTCGTCGGACTCGTGCAGGCGCTGCACCATGCGGCGCTTGGCCGGGGGCAGGTCGCCGATCACTCGGTGCAGGAACAGCGCGGTCTCGTCGAGCAGGCGCTCGGGAGATTCCACGCCCTTGATCACCACGCTCTTGGCGGCCTTCTTCAATCGCGCATCCTCGGCCGCGGACAGGTCCTTGCCGGTGAAGACCACGATCGGCACGTCGCGCAAATGCGGTTGTTCCTGGATCTTGTCGAGCAGGTCGAAGCCGCTGATGTCCGGCAGGCGCAGGTCCAGCACCACGCAATCAAACTCCGCCGACTGCAGCATTTCGAGAGCCTCGGCGCCGGAGCCGACTGTTTCGATGCTGATGTCGTCGTGGCGGATCAGTTCCTCGATGCTCATGCGTTCGGCCGGGTCGTCCTCGACGATCAACAGCCGCTTCACCCGCGGCAGCGCGTATTGCTTGATCCGCTCAAGCGCCATTTCGATGCTTTCGGTATTGGCCGGCTTGGCGAGGTACGAAAACGCGCCGCGTTCGATGCTTTGGTGGCGCTCTTCTTCCACAGTGATGATCTGCACCGGGATGTGGCGGGTATCGGAATCCTGCTTCAATCGCGCGAGCACGGTCCAGCCCAGCATGTCGGGCAGGAAGACATCGAGCGTGATGGCCGTTGGCCGGTATTCGCGCACCAGGCGCAGGCCTTCGGCGCCGCGATTGGCGACCAGCACCTTGAATCCGCACGTGCGCGCCTGGTCGCGCAGGATGGCGGCGTAACGCGGGTCGTCCTCGATTACCAGCAGCGATGGATCGCCGGGCACGATCTCGAGACGGTCATCCGGTACCTGTTCCAGAGGTTGCGACGCTGCTGCCTGCGGCAGCACCGTCGCAAGATTGGTGGGCGCCGCGGCTTGCGCACGCGCCTCGTGCGCGCTGTCGGAGCCCATGTAGTTCAGCGGCAGGTACAGGATGAAGGTACTGCCTTCGCCGACCGTGCTGGTCAGCTTCAATTCGCCACCGAGCAGGCCGGCGATCTCGCGGCTGATCGCAAGCCCCAGACCGGTGCCGCCGTACTTGCTCGAGGTGCCCGCATCCGCCTGCTGGAAGGCCTCGAACACGATGCGCTGCTTGTCCGGCGAAATGCCGATGCCTGTGTCGTGGACCTCGAACGCGACCACCATCGGCGCGGTGTCGAGGATGGTGTGGCCCTGCGACCAGCCCGACGTGACCTGCCGCGCGATCAGCCGCACGCTGCCGTGCTCGGTGAACTTGAGCGCGTTCGACAACAGGTTCTTGAGGATCTGCTGCAGGCGTTTTGGATCGGTGTTGAGCGAGCGCCCGAGTTCCGGCGCGACACTGACGGAAAAGTCGAGGTTGCGGCGCTCGGCATCGTGGCGGAAGCTGCGTTCGAGGTTTTCGCGCAGGTGCGCGAAGGAGATTTCCTCGCTGTCGACGGTGACCGTCCCCGATTCGATCTTCGACAGGTCGAGGATGTCGCTGATCAGGTGCAGCAGGTCGGTGCCAGCGGCGTGGATGGTCTTGGCGAATTCGACCTGGCGCGGGCTGAGGTTGGTATCGGCGTTTTCGGCCAGTTGCTGGCCCAGGATCAGGATCGAGTTCAGCGGTGTGCGCAGCTCGTGAGACATGTTGGCCAGGAACTCGGATTTGTAGCGCGAGGTCAGCGCAAGCTCGGCGGCCTTGTCTTCCAGGGCGCGGCGGGCGTGTTCGATCTGCTGGTTCTTGGCCTCGACCTCGGTCTTCTGTTCGGCCAGCAGCGCCGCCTTGAGCGCGATGTCCTCGTTGGTCTGCTGCAGACTAATCTGCTGGAACTGCAACTCACTGGCCAGCTGCTGCGACTGCGACAGCAGGTGCTCGGTGCGCATCGACGCCTCGATGGTGTTGAGCACGATGCCGATGCTGCCCGCGAGTTGTTCGAGGAACGCGCGCTGCGCCGGGGTGAATTCCGACAGTGAGGCCAGTTCGATCACCGCCTTGACCTGGTCCTCGAACAGCACCGGCAGCACAATCACGCTGCGCGGCACGGCACTGAGCAGGCCCGATTCGATCTGGACCATGCCCGGTGGCACCTCGTCGATCAGGATCAGCTCGCCCTGCGCCGCGCACTGGCCAATCAGGCCTTCGCCGAACGCGATCGTGCGGGTGGCCGCTGAAGTCGGTGCGTCAGCATAGCCGGCCAACTGGCGCAGGCGCCGACCGTTGCCGTGATCGTCTTCGGCCACGTACATCACGCCCTGTTGCGCATTGACCAGCGGTGCCAGTTCCGACAGCAGCATGTGACCGAGCGTAATCAGGTCGCGCTGGCCCTGCATCATGCCGCTGAACTGCGCCAGGTTGGTCTTCAGCCAGTCCTGCTCGCGGCTGGATTCGGTGGTCGCGCGCAGGGTGCCGATCATCGCGTTGATGTTGTTCTTGAGGTCGGCGACTTCACCGCGCACGTCGACCTGGATCGAACGGGTCAGGTTGCCTTGGGTCACCGCGGTGGCGACTTCGGCGATCGCGCGCACCTGGGTGGTCAGGTTTTCGGCCAGCTGGTTGACGTTGGCAGTGAGGTCTTTCCAGATGCCGGCGGTGCCGGGCACGTTGGCCTGGCCGCCGAGGCGGCCTTCGACGCCGACCTCGCGCGCAACCGTGGTCACCTGGTCGGCGAAGATCGCCAGGGTGTCGGTCATGTTGTTGATGGTTTCGGCGAGTTCCGCAATTTCGCCCTTGGCTTCCACTGTCAGCTTCTTGTGCAGGTCGCCGGTGGCGACCGCGGTGACAACTTTTGCGATACCGCGTACCTGGGTGGTGAGGTTGGTCGCCATCGCGTTGACGTTGTCGGTCAGGTCCTTCCAGGTGCCGGCGGCGCCGGGCACCTGCGCCTGGCCGCCGAGTTTGCCTTCGGTACCGACCTCGCGCGCCACGCGCGTCACCTCGGCGGCGAAGCCGTTGAGCTGGTCGACCATCGTGTTGACGGTGTCCTTGAGTTCGAGGAATTCGCCCTTGACGTCGACGCCGATCTTGCGCGACAGGTCGCCCTTGGCCACCGCGGTGGTCACCTCGGCGATGTTGCGCACCTGCGTGGTGAGGTTGGACGCCATCGCGTTGACGTTGTCGGTCAGGTCCTTCCAGGTGCCGGCGGCGCCGGGCACGATCGCCTGGCCGCCGAGCTTGCCTTCGGTACCGACCTCGCGCGCCACGCGCGTGACCTCGGCGGCGAAGCCGTTGAGCTGGTCGACCATCGTGTTGACGGTGTCCTTGAGTTCGAGGAATTCGCCCTTGACGTCGACGCCGATCTTGCGCGACAGGTCGCCC
>JAJAYW010000127.1 GCA_026786005.1 Lysobacter sp.
GTGGGTGGTACCCGCCGCGCTGGCCATCATCTTCCTGCTCATCTTCCTGGTGTTCCGCGATGCCGCCGAGGCCGCGATCATCATGCTCAGCCTGCCGATGGCGCTGGTCGGCGGTCTTTGGCTGATCTGGCTGCTGGGGCATGCCATCTCCATTGCGACCTTGATCGGCTTTATCGCGCTGGCGGGCGTGTCCGCGGAATTCGGCGTGATCATGCTGCTGTACCTGCGCCAGGCGTGGACGAAGCATCAAGCGCAAAACCCCGACGCCGGCGAAGCGGAACTCGACGACGCGATTCGCGAAGGGGCGGTTCTGCGCGTCCGTCCGAAGGCGATGACGGTCGCGGTGATCCTGGCCGGCTTGCTGCCATTGTTCATCGGCACGGGCGCGGGCTCCGAAGTCATGCAGCGCATCGCCGGGCCAATGATCGGCGGAATGATCACCGCGCCGCTGCTGTCCATGCTCGTCATCCCAGCCGCGTTCCGACTGCTCATTCGTCGCAGGCTTGCACGTAGTCGAATCCAACCCACCTACCAGAGGACCGCACCATGAAACTCCAGACCGCCCTGTTCGCTGCCGTGTTGTTGTCGGGATGTTCACAGCAGCCAAGCACTGCCGAAAATAAAGGGAATGGGAGTCCTGACGGGATGCAAACGGCCGCTTCCGAAACCAATCAAGTCGATGACGGTGCAGCGACAGCCGAACCGCAGGTCGCTCCTGCATCCACCACGGCATCGGCGACGGGCACCGTCAAATCGATCGACCTCGCGAGCGGCAAGATCGTCATAGCCCACGCCCCGGTAGACAGATTGAAGTGGCCTGCAATGACGATGGGTTTCAAAGCCTCGCCGGAACAACTGACCTCCGTCCAACCTGGGCAGCAGGTGGAATTTGAGTTCGAGTCACGGGGGATGGATGCAACGATTGCGCGGATCTCGCCCCTAAAGTGAACAATGGAAGATCGCGTTAATTGGGGCAACTAGCGACGCGTATCTGCGAACACTGGTGCACGGGTACCTCGGGTATCAATGCCGAGGTACCGCAACGCAGGCACATGGCGACGCACGAAGGTCAGGTGATCTTTGTGAATGGCCTGATCAAGTTTTTGCGCAGTGTCGGTGCCTTTTCGGAAAGTAAGTCGTGCTTGTTTCTGCGGTCCCTGTCGTCAAGCATGCAGACGTCCGTCATCGCAACCTATCTGCTTCATCTGCGAACGTGGCGTGTGCGACGTCAAGGCGTTCAGCGAGCACCGCCAACGATTGCCGAACCTAAGGTTTGCACTGCAGCGGATCACGACCGAAGCACCTGCGGGACGCTTCGCCCAGTGGCCGCTTCAAACCGGACATCACTGGGCACTCAATACACCATCAACCTTTGCCCGCACATGGCTTCCCTAATGCAAGTGAAACAAATCCAGGCCAACGGTCTCAACTTCGTCTTCCTAGAAGCCGGCCCCACCGATGACCCGCTCGCCCTCTTCCTGCACGGTTACCCCGACGGCGCCACAACCTGGGAACACCAGCTACCCGCATTTGCGGCGGCGGGATATCGGGGTAATCGGTTCCCCATTTCCACGAACGGTGTTATTTGTTCAGACCTTTCTCTAGCCGAAGGGGTTTCACGGGCCTCCTTTTGGCCCCGTGAGAGACAAGAATGCGAAGAAACGTAGGCTGGGTTGGCTTCATCAACCCAGCAGCCGGCGATGTGGAGCACTGGGTTGGTGGTGCCAACCCAGCCTACGAAAGACAGTCGATGTGTCCGCACAAAAAACCGGGGCCGCTTTCGCGACCCCGGTCATGTACATCCTGCAGACATTTGAAGCTTACGAACGCAGCGGCACCAGCGTGATTTCCACGCGGCGATTCTGCGCCTTGCCCGCAGCAGTAGCGTTGCTCGCGACCGGACGCGATTCGCCTGCACCGACTTCGATGAAACGGTCGGCCATCAGGCTGGCGCGGGTCTTGAGGTAGCTGCTGACCGAGATGGCGCGCCGCTGCGACAGGCCCTGGTTGTAGGCATCGGTACCGTCGCTGTCAGTGTGGCCGGCAACTTCGACGATGGTCTGGTTGTACTCGCGCAGGGTGTTGGCGACGTTGTCGAGCACTGGGTAGAACTGCGGAGTGATGGTGTAGCTGTCGGTGGCAAACGTGATCGCGCCTGGCATGTTGAGCGTGATGTTGTCGCCTTGGCGGATCACGTCCACTCCGGTGCCCGCCATCTGGTCGCGCAACGCGCGTTCCTGCCGATCCTGGTATGCACCCACGCCCGCACCCGCCAGACCGCCGACACCTGCGCCGACCATCGCGCGCTGGCGACGCTCGGTGGCGTCATCGCCACTCAGCAAGCCTGCAGCCGCACCGATGGCCGCGCCGATCAATGCGCCACGCTGCGTGCGGTTTGGATCATCCGGCGCAGTCGTCTGCCCGGTGTACGTCGCACAACCTGCCACCACCAGCGTCGTCGCCAGTGCAGCAGCGATTGCGGTTGTCTTGAATATCGTCATCGTTGTCTCCTCGTCTGTGTGTGTTGCAGAACGGGGACAAGCTAATCATGCGCACGTCGCTGATAGGTGACGGCAGCCCTAACGAAACACAATACGGGTCCGCCCTGTTCAGCCGGCGGCAGGGATCAACGCTTCTGCGGCAACAGAATCGAGGGTGTAGCCCCAATTGCCCATCAAGGTCAGATACAGCAATTTTTCGAATTCCGGCGCGAACCTGCGGATCACCGCATCCGGATCAGGAATGAGTTTTGCATCGGCGATCAAGCCGAAGTGCACGCGGCCGTTGTAGCTGAGGATCGAGATACCAATGCCGATGGAGCCGGTCTGCGGCACCCAGAACATCATTTCACGCAGCGTGCAGCCGGCCAGATACAACGGTTGTTGCGGGCCGGGCACGTTGGTCGCGACGGCAGTGGCCTTGCGACTGAAGAGTTCGAGTGCAACGCCCTGCATCGCCGCTGGCGCCATGCCGAGCGCAGCCAACAGGCCGAATGCAACGATCGCCTGTCGCGATGTCTTGAGCTGGTTCATGCATTCGGCGATGTGTTCCAGCCGGCTGATCGGATTGGCTTGTCCCACCGGCAGATCGAGGAACACCAAGCCGAAATGATTGCCGAGTTTTTTGGCGTGTTCCAGCGGCCGCAGGTTGACCGGCACCGTCGCACGCAGTGTCACGCCCTCCAGGTCCTCGCCGCGTTCGAGCATGTAATCGCGCAATGCGCCGGCAGCGGCGGCCATCAGCACATCGTTGACGGTGCAGCCGCAGGCGCGGCCAACGGCCTTGACTTCGTCGAGATCCAGCGGCGGCGCCCATGCCACGCGTTTGCTGATGCCAAGCTTGCCGCGCAGCATCGACGGCGGATCATCGGGCAGCGCCAGTGCGTACAACAACTCGCGCGCGATCTCACCGCCCTCCTTCGCCAGCATTGCCGCGAGCGAAGGATCGCGATACATCTCCATGCCTTTTTCCAGCACCTTGCCGCCAAGTTTGCCGTAGCGCGCCATGGCGCCGATACGGCGCGCGACATTGGCGCCGTCCTGCTTGAGCCAGGCCTTCGACAGGTCGCTGTCCTTGCCGGGTTCGCGTTTGGTGTCGGTCAGCGACAACAACACCTGCACCAGGGCGATGCCATCGGCATAACTGTGGTGGATGCGTGCGATGAGCGCGGACCCGCCGTCGTAGCGCTCGACCAGGTGGAATTGCCAGAGTGGTTTGCTTTTGTCGAGCGGACTCGAGGCCAGCTGGCTGACGAAGCGCTCAAGCGATTTCTTGTCGCCCTTGCCCGGTAGCGCGCTCAGCCGTACATGCCAATCGAGATCGAAGTGTTCGTCGTCCTGCCAGTACGCACCGGTCGGCGTATCGACCGCCTTTTGCCGGAAGCGGGTGTACGCCAGAAACCGTTGCTTGACCACGCGCCTGAGCCGGTCCAGCGACATCGGCTGCTCGAACATCAGCACGCCGGTGATCATCATCGGATTGGTCGGCCGCTCCATCCGCAGCCACGCGGTATCGACCCGCGACATGGCTTCGCGGCGTTTGCGTATGCGTGGTGTCGATGTGGCCATGCACCGTTCCTTGATCCGCGATCGTTGCGAGTGAATCACGCGTCGGCAGGTCGGTCAATGCGGGGTTCCGTCGCAGCCCAGCCGGTTTGCGGCTGTTCCTGTAGAGCGGGGGGGGGGGGGGGGGGGGGGGGGGGGGCCCAAACACCCGCGCCCCGCCCCGCCGCCCAAAAAAAGGGCGCAAACCCCCCCA
>JAJAYW010000128.1 GCA_026786005.1 Lysobacter sp.
GCCCAGGTGCGCTCCTACGACCGAAGGAAGTCCCCGTGGGACAGGTGTCAGGGTTTGTTACCGATAACCCGCTGCCTGCAATTCAAACAATTCCGCATAGCGGCCGCCCTGGACGACCAATTCCTCATGCGTCCCCGACGCTTCCAGTCGGCCTTGTTCCAGGACCAGGATCCGGTCGGCCATGCGCACGCTGGAGAATCGGTGCGAGATCAACACGGCGGTCTTGTTGTCCGATAAATCCCTGAAGCGCTGAAACACTTCGAACTCCGCGCGTGCATCGAGCGCGGCGGTGGGCTCATCGAGGATCATCACCTGTGCATCGCGCATGTAGGCGCGGGCGATGGCAATCTTTTGCCATTGGCCGCCGGAGAGATCGACACCGGTCTTGAAACGACGCCCGACCAACTGGTCATAGCCATTGGGCAACGCATCGATGACCTGCTCGGCCATCGAGCGCCGCGCCGCATCGCGAATCCGCTCGTGGTCGTACATCGCATCGATCTGGCCGACGCCGATGTTTTCACCGGCCGTCAGGTGATAGCGAACGAAATCCTGGAAGATCACGCCGACGTTGGCCCGCAGATCGTCGAGGTCGTAGTCGCGCAGGTCGCGGCCATCGAGCAGGATGCGGCCCTCGTCAGGGTCGTATAGCCGAGCCAGCAATTTGACCAGCGTGGTCTTGCCGGCACCGTTCTCGCCAACCAGTGCGAGGACTTCACCGGCATGCAGTTCGAAATCGAGATTGCGCAGCGCCCAGCGTTCGGCATCGGGATAACGGAAGCCGACGTTCTCGAAGGTGAAGCCGCGCACGATCGGACGCGGAATGGATATCGCATCGGGTTTGGAGACGATTCCCTGTTCGATGTCGTAGAACGAAAACAGGTCGTCCAGATACAGCGCCTGTCCGGCGACTTGCGAGAATCCCACCAGCAAACCTTCCAGCAATTGACGCAGGCGACGGAAGCTGCCGGCAAGGAAGGTCAGGTCGCCGATGGAGAAATCACCCTTGACCGTGCGCCACGCGATGTAACCGTAGGCCACGTAGTAACCCAGTGTGCCCAGTGTCGCCAGCAACGTGCCCCAGAGCGCGCGCTTGCGTGCGAGGGCGCGATTGGCGACGAAGAACTTGTCCGCGAGTTCGCGGTAACGCGTGATCAGGAAGCGATGAAGATTGAAGATCTTCACCTCCTTGGCCGTCTCCACGCTGGCGCCCATCTGCCGCACGTATTCCAGCTGGCGCCGCTCCGGCGTCCACTGGAAATTCAATGAGTAACCCAGTGCATTGAAATGCGCTTCGCCGACGAAGGCCGGAATCAACGCCACCGCCAGCAGCACGATCAGCCACGGCGCGTAGACGATGAGGCCCGCGGCGAACGCGATCACTGTGATCGAATCCTGCACCTGGCCGAACAACTGGCTCAGCAGGTTCATCCGGCCCATGGTCTGGCGCCGGGCGCGGTCGAGCTTGTCCTGCAGGTCCGGATCCTCGAAGTCCTCGAGATCCAGCGTCGCGGCGTGTTCCATCAAACGTACGCTGGTGGAGTTGGTGAACAACTCCGACAACACGCCATCGGCATAGCTGATCATGCGGCCGAGCAGGTCCGACAGGATCGCGAGCCCCAATTCGAACCCGAGCAACCACAGCAGATGATCGATCTGGCCGCTGCGCCATGCCTCGAGCAATGTCTCGAAACCGGCGCCGACGCCGACCAGGCGCACGGCTTCATCGATGATCAACTTGCCGATGTAAAGCGTGATCACCGGCAGCAATGCCCGGATCAGCCGCAGCCCAAGACTGGCCATCGTCAACGCGCGGCTGGTGGCCCAGATCAGGCGCAGGAAGGGCGGCAGGTTGCGCAGTGCATCGACGCGTTCACGCAGGCTGGGATTGCTGCGTGGACGCCGCGGTTCATTCGATTCGGTCGCGCTGGGCGCTGCGGTGTTGTCGGCCATGCCGACAGTGTGCATCGGGAATCGGCAATCTGGAATCTGGAAACGCTAATCGCTACGGACGTCATCCCGGCGAACGCCGGGACCCAAGTGTCCGGTGTTGCATTGGACACTAGGGCGGCGGTGTTTAGATCTTGCGGGATGCTGGCGGCGCTTCGAGTTGGGTCCCGGCGTGCGCCGGGATGACGGGCACGATTCGTCGTGTCGTAATTTTGCCGCACGCCTGTTTTGTAGAGCCAAGCAAGCTCCGACCTACAGAAACATAAGCGTGCGAATAAGCGCCACGCAGCTACAGCGGAATTATTCCAGCCGCAATTCCGCATCCCCGGAAAAATTCTCGATGGTGATCTCGCCACTGCCGCTGCCGTAACGATGCTCGACGCTGGAGCCGGGGCCGTACTTGGTCTTGATGATCTTCGCGCCCGGAATGGTCAGGTCGCCGCTAAAGCTCTCGCCGGTGACCCGCGCCGACACCGATTTTGGCAGGAACAAGGTGGTATCGCCGCTGACCGATTCTGTCTTGATCGAGCCGCCATCGGCCAAGGCAACGTGGATATCGGCATCACCGGACACGCTGGCGAAAGACACCTTGCGCACGCGCTCGCGATTGCTGTCGACGATCACGGAGCCCGACACGGTTTCCGCATGGATCTCGCCGTTGAGCCGGCCGCGCAAGTTGATGTCGCCGCTGACGGACTCCACGCGGACGCTGGGGCTGTGCAAGGTCGCGCGCACGTCGCCGCTGACGCTGTCGATGCTGGCTTCCCTCGGCGCAGCGCCGACTGTCACATCGCCGCTGACGCTCTCGATATCGAGCGTGGACCCGGCGGTGCCGAGCACATCGATATCGGCCGACACGCCATCGATCTCGAGGTTGGAGGCGCGCGGCACGTCCAGGATCAGGATGGTGGGTTCGCTCTTGTTCTTGGAGCGGCGCGGATACCGCACCTGCACGGTCAGATGCTGGGCATCGCCTTCGACGACGAGTTTTTCGACGCCCTTGCCGAGGCTGCCGGTGATGCGGACTTCATTCTTGTCCCAGGCGCGCACCTGGATGCGGCCCTTGATGTTTTCGATGTCGATACGGCCACGCGCAGCCATTGGGCGCGTCTGGTTGATCGGCGTTGCGGCCTGCGCGGGCGCACCGAGCAAGGGCGCGGCCGCAAGACAGGCGAGCAAAGCAAGCATTAGTGGTTTGCTGATCATCGGAATCTCCTTCAAGTCAAATCAGATCGAATCAAGTTGGATCGCATCAATCTAGATCGCATCAATCTAGATCAGTGCAACGCGCTGGGTCAGCGCGAGGCGGCGTTCGTACGTGTGGCGCAGGCGGTCGAGCAGGAAGCGCGCATCAGGATCGCGTGTCATCGCCGTTCGGATCGCGGCCGCGGAGCGGTCCAGTACGCGCAAGGCGGGCAGGTCGACACGGTTGCCGGTCGCCAGCTCGCTCATCGCCGCATCGTATTCGCGTGTCATCGCTGCCGCTTCCCGCGCAAGGTTGGAGGCCGGCGACATACCGGCATCGGGCGGCAGCGAGCGCAGTTGCCAGGCGATGCCAACCGCAAAGACAACCGTAGCGGCGATTGCCAAAGGCACCGCGCCGTTCCAGCGGCGACGGTAACGTGCGCCGGTGTATGTCGCAGCAGCGGGTGTCTCGGTAATCCGTGCCGCGATGCCACTCCACAGATCGTGCTGCGGGACGACATCGCGGCGCAGGCCGCGCAACGACCAGCGCAGCGCATCGGGCAGCGTGTCGTCGGGTGTGCGGTTGTCATGGTTCATGCCGTCGTGCGTCATGCTGTCGTGGTTCATGCCGTTCCTCCCAGCCGCGCACGCAGCAAGCCGCGTGCGCGATGCAATTGCGCTTTCGAGCTTCCGACCGCCATGTCCAGCTCGCGGGCGATTTCCTCGTGTTTCCATCCTTCCACGTCGTGCAATACCAGTACCGCGCGTGCCCGTGGCGGCAAGGTGGCGACGACGCGTTCCAGATCCAGCGACAGCGCCATCGAATGTCCCGCCGAATCGGCGCTGCCGAGTTGTTCCAGCGCATCTTCGTCGCCATCGTTTTGCGGGCGGCTCTTGCGTGAGCGCAATTCCATCAGCGCGGTGTTCACCGCAAGCCGGTGCAGCCACGTTCCAAAGGCGCTCTCGAAGCGATAGGCAGGCAATGCCTGCCAAGCCCGGACGAATGCTTCCTGCGCCAGGTCCTCCGCGCGTGCACCGTGGCTGCCGACCAGTCGCGTGATGACACCCAGTACCCGGCCCACATGGCGCCGATACAGCGCCTCGAACGCCGGCACGTCGCCACCCGATGCCAACCGCGCCAGGGCGTGATCGCCGTCATCAGCGACTGTGTCGAAGGTGGCGGTAGGCATCATGTCGGTCATGGTGGCAATCAGCATACTTCTGGGATTCGCCGGGAAGACGAAAGGTTTAGACCCCACGCGATATGAGGGTATTCGTAGCCCGGGTATCGCCTTCGGCTCCACACGGGCTACGCGTGGTGCCGGGGGTAAAATCAGCCACCGTTTTTCATCTGCATACATCGTGACCACGACTCAACCTATTGCCATCAAGCAGGAGGACTTCATCCAGTCCGTCGCCGACGCGCTGCAATACATTTCCTACTACCACCCGGTCGACTACATCCGGAACCTCGCCGCCGCGTACGAGCGCGAGGAATCGCCGGCGGCGAAAGACGCGATCGCGCAGATCCTGATCAATTCGCGCATGTGCGCCGAAGGCCACCGGCCGGTCTGCCAGGACACCGGCATCGTCACCGTGTTCCTGGAGATCGGCATGGCCGTGCGCTGGGATGACGCAACGATGGGCGTCGAGGACATGGTCAACGAGGGCGTCCGTCGCGCCTACAACCATCCCGACAACAAGCTGCGCGCCAGCGTGCTGGCCGACCCGGCCGGCGCGCGCCGCAACACAGGCGACAACACACCGGCCGTAGTCAACGTCAAGGTCGTGCAGGGCAGCACGGTCGATGTGATCGTCGCGGCCAAGGGCGGCGGATCCGAGGCGAAATCGAAATTCGCGATGCTCAATCCGTCCGACTCGATCGTCGACTGGGTGTTGAAGACCGTGCCGACGATGGGCGCGGGCTGGTGTCCGCCGGGCATGCTCGGCATCGGCATTGGCGGCACCGCCGAAAAGGCGATGCTGCTGGCCAAGGAAGCGCTGATGGAGCCGATCGACATCGTCGATCTCAAGGCGCGCGGTGCGAGTAATCGGCTGGAGGCATTGCGCATCGAGTTGTACGACAAGGTCAACGCGCTCGGCATCGGCGCGCAGGGGCTCGGCGGCCTGACCACCGTGCTCGACATCAAGATCAAGGATTACCCGACCCACGCCGCCAACCTGCCGGTCGCGATGATTCCCAACTGCGCCGCAACCCGGCACGCGCATTTCACGCTCGACGGCAGTGGGCCGGTGATGCTGGAGCCGCCATCGCTCGACGATTGGCCCACGCTGACTTACGACTCATCGAAGGGTCGTCGCGTCGATCTCGATGCAGTTACACGTGAAGAGGTCGCGTCGTGGCAGCCCGGCGAAGTGCTGCTGCTCAACGGCAAGCTCTACACCGGTCGCGACGCCGCGCACAAGCGCATGGTCGGGATGCTCGATCGAGGTGAGCAACTCCCCGTGGATCTGCGTGGACGCTTCATCTACTACGTCGGCCCGGTGGATCCGGTGCGCGACGAAGCCGTCGGTCCCGCCGGCCCGACCACGGCCACGCGCATGGACAAATTCACGGAGCAGGTGTTGAGCGAAACCGGTTTGCTGGGCATGGTCGGCAAGGCCGAACGCGGGCCGGTTGCGATTGAGGCCATCAAGAAGCACAGATCGGTCTATTTGATGGCCGTCGGCGGCGCGGCCTACCTCGTGTCGAAAGCGATCAAGGCCGCGCACGTGGTGGCCTTCGAGGATCTGGGGATGGAGGCGATCTACGAGTTCACCGTACAGGACATGCCTGTGACGGTCGCCGTCGATTCCGCGGGAACGTCGGTGCACGAGACCGGACCGAGGGAATGGAAAGCGCGGATCGGCAAGATTCCGGTGGTGGTCGAAACGGTGTGATGGATTGCGGGCTGCAGCGCTGGCGTAAAATCTGACCCATGCGCGGCACACTTATCCAGCATCATCGCGACATCGACCGGCTGCTGTCGCAGACGCGGCGGATCGCAGTCCTCGGGATCAAGCCGGAGCATCGTTCGCCGCAACCGGCGTACATGATTCCGGCCTACATGCATCGCGCCGGCTACGAAGTGATTCCGGTGCCCGTGTACTACCCGGATGTCACCGAGATCCTCGGCAAGCCCGTGTTTCGCGATCTGAAGGTCATTCCCACGCGCATCGATCTGCTGAACGTGTTTCGTAAATCGCAAGACTTGCCGCCGCACCTGGATGACATCCTGGCCGTCAAGCCGCGTGTGGTGTGGTTGCAAAGCGGCATCCATGACGATGTCTTTGCCGAGCAACTCGTCGCTGCCGGGATGGATGTCGTGCAGGACCAGTGCCTGATGGTCGAGCATCGCCGCTGGCGCGCCGCGCAGGGATAACGCCGGCGGTTATTGGTGTCTTACAAGGATGGGCGCCGTGCTGCTCGCAGCAGTGGTCTTGGGCGCCAGCAAATCCTTGTCGCCTTGCAGGTCATGTGCATCGCGCGCGGCATCGACCTGCGTGTCGACGTCGTGATCGACCGAGACATCGCGCTGCTGTGAGGTATCGTCGCCGACCATGTCCGCTTCGACCGCTGCTTCACGGATCAATTGAACACGTTGCGTCGGCGCGGGTGGCGTGATGCCGGCTTCGCGCAGCGCGCGCCGTAGCAGCCGCATCGCCTCGCTGCGGGTCTTGAGCAGGTCGTTCTCGCGCTGGTCGATCCAGGCCATGAAACGCAACGTCGCGCCATCGGGGCTGAGTTCCTGGATCTGCGCCGTCGGCGCCGGATCGGCCAACACGCCGTCCATGCCGGCCAGTGTGGCGATACCCAGCTCGAGTGCATCGTTCCACGAAGTGTGCGAGCCGATCACGGTGGCAAAATCAAAACGGCGCTTCGGATTGCGGCTGTAGTTCAGCAGCACGGACTTGAACACCAGGGCGTTGGGCAGCAACAGCTGGTTGCCGTCGAGCGTCATCAACACGGTGACGCGGGACGTCAGTGCCACCACCTTGCCCTCGTTCTTCTCGATCACCACATGGTCGCCCGGCGCAAACGGCCTGCGCAGGCTCAGCAGGATGCCGGCGATGTAGTTTTCGGCGATGTCCTTGAAGGCGAAACCCAGCACCAGCCCGACCAGGCCGGCCGAGCCGAGTACCGCGCCCACCAGCGCCGTCGCGCCCAGCAAGTCGAGCGCGATCAGCACGCCGGCCAGCACGAACACGACCCGGATCAAGCCACGCAGCAGGCCATCCATGTAGGGGTTGTGGCTGCGCAACCGCATCCAGTGCAGGCGCCGGGAGAAGACGCGGCCAAGCCAGCCCAGCAGCAGGACGATCGCGATCGCAATCAACAACAGCGGGGCTGCCGCCAGCAGGCGCACCAGTTTCGCCAACACCTGCTCGAATGCGGATCGCAGGCGGACGCTGAGGTCGGTGTTCAGCTGCAACCGGTTGTCGACGGTGGCGGCGCCGGACTGCGCAGTGATCCGCGTCGCCAGTTTGCGTTGCGCCTCGCTCTCCACTTCGCCTTCCAGGCGGACTACCCCAGCGGCGAGGGCGGGAATGATTCCATCGAGCTCCTGGATGCCGCGATAACGCGCCCGCAAGCGTTCACGCAAGGCACGATCTGTGGCGGCAGCAGGAGCAATGTCAGTTGCACTCGCCGGCGCTGCGGTCGTTCTCGATTTGAGCAACGCCGTCGGCAACGCCCAGGCCGGGACGGGCGACAACAGCATGCCGAACAACGCACCAGCCAAGAGCAGGTTGCACGTCACCGAGCCTGCTGCTGCCGGCAGCGCCATGGGCTTGCGAGAACGGCTGATGACGCCGGAAAAAACGGTTGCAGGCATCAGCGATCGGTCAGAGTTGGGACTTCAATGGCGCGATGAACTTCTCCATGAACTTTTCCTTCCACGGACGCTCCTTCCACATCTGGTACGAATATTCCTTGGAGTTGGGCAGGTCCGTCTCGAAAACGGACGTCATGCGTTCGGCAAACGCCTTGTCGTAGATGTTGAGACTGGCCTCGTCGTTGAGGCGGAACGAACGAATGTCGAAGTTGGTCGAGCCTACCGAGACCATCTCGCGATCGACGATCAGCAGCTTGATGTGCAGCATGGTCGGCTTGTATTCGTGAATCTCGACGCCAGCCTTCAACAACTCGCCCCAGTTGGCCTTGGAGGCCAGCCTCACCGCGTCCGAGTCGATGTGCTCGCCCGGCACCAATATCCGCACGCGTACCCCGCGATGACGCGCCGAGACCAGTGCCTTGATGATCAGCGTGTCAGGGACGAAGTACGACGCGGCGAGATCGAGGGTCTGCTCGGCCGCCGCGATCGACATCAGGTACATCAAATGCATGCTGTCGCTGCCACTCGCGGGCGAACTGATGAACAGGTGCGCGTCCTGGTCGCCGACCGGCTGCAGCGCCGGGAAGTAGTCGGCGCCGTTGAGCACCTCGCCGGTGGTCTTGATCCAGTTGTCGTTGAACGCCGCCTGGAATTGGGCGACCACCGGCCCCTCGATGCGGAAATGCATGTCGCGCCAGTGCTCGGGATCCTGCGCCGTGCCTTGCCACTGGTCGGCGATGCCGACGCCGCCGGTGAACGCGATCCTGCCATCCACCACCAGCAGCTTGCGGTGGGTGCGGTTGTTCATGCGGCCGATGTTGTACCAGTGGAGGGGCCGGTAGCGTTGGATATTCACGCCCGCCTCCGTCATCTGGTCAAGCATGGCCTGCTCCATCTTGATGCTGCCGACCCAATCGATGGTGACGTTTACCGGGATACCGGCGCGGGCGCGTTCGGTCAGCGCGGCCGTGAACTTCTTGCCGATCTCGCCCGACCAGTAGATGTAGGTTTCAAAGGTGACTGTTTTCTGCGCGGCGGCAATGGCTTCCAGCATCGCAGGAAAGATTTCGGCACCGTTTTGCAAGTCGCTCACACTGTTGCCGGGCAGGATCGCCGGCCCCATCATCACACTCATCTCGCGCCGGAACTGCGGATCGGCCACCTTGTAGCGGTGCTCGATCTTGCGCTCGAGTTTTTTTTCCGGCGTGGCGAAGTTCATGCCCAGGAAGATCAAGAGCGCAGTCACGACGACGGTGATGACGATGGTCCAGATCATGCGTTTGCGACTCCAGCGGATGGGCATGTGCGGTTTCCGATTACGGGGATTGTGGCGTCGCGACTGTTGCGGCGAAGGCATGAGGCGGCTGTGAATCGCTCGTTGGAGGCTTCATCGAATCCCCTTTGGCCAGCACATCCAGCATGCCACGCTCAGTAATACCAGGCCCATGCGAACAGGCCGATCATTGCAAATGCCAGGGTGA
>JAJAYW010000129.1 GCA_026786005.1 Lysobacter sp.
CTCTCGATTATGGGCGGGGGGCGGCGCTTTGGTTAAAACCCCCCCCCCCGGGGGCGGGCGGGGCCCCACCCGCACCCCCCCCACCCCCCCCGGGTGCGCTCCTACAGAGACTGTCAACGCTTGCTGTGCGCATGCACCGCATCGACCAGGGCGCCGACGTGTTCCGGATCCATGTCCGGTGACAGGCCGTGGCCGAGGTTGAAGACGTGGCCTTCGCGCGAGCCGCCGTTGCCTTCGGCGTAATCGTCGAGCGCACGCTGCACCTGCGTGCGGATCGCGTCCGGCGCGCCGTACAACATCGCCGGATCTAGATTGCCCTGCAGTGCGAGGTTGCCGCCGATACGGCGACGCGCGTCGCCGAGTCCGATGGTCCAGTCGACTCCGAGCGCATCGGTGCCGCTGGCGGCGAGTTCCTGCAGGTACGGCGCGTTGCCCTTGCCGAACAGGATCAATGGCGTGCGCATTTCGCCGGAACCGCGTTCCAGTTCGCGCGCGATGCGCACCAGGTAGGGCAGCGAGAATTCGCGGTACATCGACGGCGACAACGCGCCGCCCCAGGTATCGAACACCTGCAACACCTGCGCGCCCGCGGCGCGTTGCGCGGCCAGATACGCGATGACCGCATCGGTGTTGATCGACAGCAGCTGATGCAAGGCGGCAGGATCGTTCAGCGCCAACGCCTTGATCCGGGAGAAATTCGCGCTGCCACCGCCCTCGACCATGTAGCAGGCGAGCGTCCACGGACTGCCGGAGAATCCGATCAGCGGGACGCGATCGTCGAGTTCGCGGCGGATCACGCGCACCGCATCCATCACGTAGCGCAATTCGGTTTCCATGTCTGGCACGGCCAGTTTCGCGATGTCCTGTGCGTTACGCACCGGGCGCTCGAACTTCGGGCCTTCGCCTTCGACGAAATACAGGCCGAGTCCCATCGCATCGGGAATGGTGAGGATGTCGGAAAACAGGATCGCGGCATCGAGGTCGAAACGCGCCAGCGGTTGCAGCGTCACTTCGCAGGCGAGGTCGGGTGTCTTGGCCATCGCCAGGAAACTGCCGGCGCGTTTGCGGGTTTCGCGATATTCCGGCAGGTAGCGGCCGGCCTGGCGCATCAGCCAGACGGGGGTGCAATCCACGGGTTCACAGCGCAATGCGCGCAGCAGGCGGTCATTTTTCAGGGGAGGGGTTGGCATTGGGTCATGCGATCCATGTGTCGAAAAATGCGTCATGTCTGACGAATGGGTTCTCTTGCTCGTCATTCCCGCGAAGGCGGGAACCCAGTGACTTTGCTTTCAATGCCTGAAGTCGCTGGGTTCCCGCCTTCGCGGGAATGACGATAAAAAATCAATGCGGCGCATCCGCACCCTGCACGAACATCAACTGGAACCCGCGTTTGATCTGCTGGTCGCGCGCATGTTCGATCGCCGCAATCGCACTGGCCTGGTCGAGGAACTGTTCGCGCTTGACTTGGCTGCGGCCGCCGATCAGTCCGGTTTCGCGCACCAGCGCCCAGCCGCCCAGCAGGTCGGCCTCCAGCATCAGTTGGACGAAACGCGGGGCTTCGCGGCCGTCGGGCCGTTGTTGCAGCAGTAAACGCATGGCGAAATTGTAAGGCTTGACCAGCCAGTCCGCCGCCAAGGACATGAAGCCCTGTAGGACGCTCTACGAAAGCCGGGCTGCGTGCAAGACGGACAATACGGCTTCTTCCGGCACATCCGCGATGACCTCCGCATCACCCGCGCCATGCCACAGCACAAAACGCAATCCGCTGGCCTGGGCCTTCTTGTCCAGCTGCATGCGGGCCAGCAACGCGTCGGGGTCGAGGCCTGCGGGCAGGGTCGTAGGCAAACCGGCGTGTTGCAACAGGCCGGTCAGCCGTTGCGTATCGGCTTGCTGCGCGAGGCCAAGCGTCGACGACAACCGCGCCGCCAGCACCATGCCGACCGCGACGGCTTCGCCATGGTTGAGGCCATCGAACTGCTGCTCGGCCTCGATCGCGTGGGCGAAGGTGTGTCCGAAATTCAGCAGCGCGCGTTCGCCGTGTTCGAAGGGATCGCGCTCGACGATCTCCGCCTTGTGCGCGCAACTGCGTGCGATGGCGTCGCTCAACGTCGTGTCGTCGCCGCCCAACAATGCATCGATATTCGTTTCCAGCCAGCCAAGGAACGCCGTGTCGCGGATCGCGCCGTACTTGATCACTTCGGCCAGGCCCGCGCGCAATTCGCGCATCGGCAACGTCCGCAGGGTCGTCGTGTCTGCGACCACTGCACGCGGCGGATGGAAGGCGCCGACCAGGTTCTTGCCCTGCGGCAGGTCGATCGCGGTCTTGCCGCCGACCGACGCATCGACCATCGCCAGTAATGTTGTTGGGCACTGGATGCAATCGATGCCGCGCATCCAGCACGCGGCCGCGAACCCCGCCAGATCACCGACCACGCCGCCACCGAGCGCGACGATGCTCGCATCGCGCGTCGCACCGATCGCGGCGAGCGCATCGATGGTCTCTGCAAAATATCCCAGCGTTTTGGAACTCTCGCCTGCGGGCAGGTCGAAGCGGTCGATGCGCAGGTCCGCACGCACGCTGTGCAACGCGTCGATGACGCGTTGTGCGTACAGCGGCGCGACATTGGCATCGCTGACCAGCAGGACGTGCTTGCCGCGGATGGTGCCGGCGAGCAGCGCGCCGTGTTTGAGCAGGCCCGCGCCGATGGAGATCGTGTAAGGGTGCGCGCCGCCGACTTCGACGGTGCGGGTGTCTGCGCTCACGCCTGTCGCCCGGTCGTGTCGGCAGCGGCGTCCGCGCTCTGCCGCATCTCGTCGGTGGGCTCGTCGAATGCGGGCGCGCGCACGCCGCGTTGCCAGCACTCGGCCAGCAGCCGCGCCAATTTGCCGGCGGCCTCGCCCGGTGCGTAGCCGTGGGTGTCGAAACGCAGATCGGCGACATCCACGTACAGGGGTTCGCGGATTTCAGCGAGCGCGCGCAGCGCCTCTTCGCGATCCTCGCGTTGCAGCAGTGGCCGGGTGCGATCACGTGCCAGCCGGCGCAGTTGCTCCTCGACATCGACGTGCAAATGCACCACGAAACCACGCGTGTGCATCAGCGCGCGGTTGCCGTCGTCGAGCACGGCGCCGCCGCCGGTTGCGATCAGGATATCGGTGCCATTCAACAATTCGGTCAACGCGGCGCGCTCGCGTTCGCGGAAGCCGGCTTCGCCTTCGCAATCGAAAATCGTCGAGACGCTGACGCCGGTGTGTGCTTCGACTTCACGATCGGCATCTACGAACTGCAGTCCGAAGCGTTCGGCGATGCGCTTGCCGATGGAGGTCTTGCCGGCGCCCATGGGGCCGACAAGTACCAGGTTGGGGGCGGTATTCATGGCGGTGATCTTAGCAATCGCATGGTGGGACGCATCAATGGCATTGAGAGGCGAACGATTTACCTCCCCCTGTGAAGGCGCGGAGGTCGTGCTGTCAGATCGCGCTACACAGATGAAAAGCTGCTTGTGATTTTCGTCCAGGTCGCGATTACCGCTCATCCCCGGATCAGGTCCGGGGCAGGCTCTGAGCTCGTCGAAGGACGCTCTTGATTTGGATGCTTGACCAGAGGAACAGCATTGACCAGCTTCGTCGTTGAGAAGCGTTGACCAGTTGCGCTGTTGAAAAGCCCTTCGCGCTGCGCGCGAGTTCATTTCTTTGGAAGGCGCCAAAGAAACGAACCAAAGAAAACGCCTTCCCCGAGGTGGAGCACAGCCAGCTGCTTTGTTGCTACGAGGATTTTCCGACTCGGCATCCTGCCTCGGTCGGCGGACGTTATTTAAACGCAGGGCGCACATCCATGTGCGCCGCCCTCCGGGTTGGATGCGTTGCGGTTAGTCATCCAACAAAGTACTCATTTATTCTCATTTGGATCGCTTCTTGCTTTGCAATCGGCCAGCGGTCAGCAGCGTGTGGCCGATGACAAATTCAACTCCCACAGATCACGCACCGTCTAGATCGCAATCGGCCGCCGATCTGCATCGATCTGGATGGTGCGTTCGGCGATATGCGGCAACGTTTGCAGGGCCTGCCGGCTGACGCGCTCGAAGAACTGCACGAAGCGGTCCACCTGCGGCCGCGTCATTGCGATGCGATCCGGATTGGCTGCCTGCAACGTGACCTCCTGTTGCCAGCGCCACTCGGGCACCACCTCAAAGCCCGGGCCTTGCAGCCACAGCAGACGGTCGATGCGTTGCCACAACGCTGGATAATCGCGACCAAGCGCGTCGTTGCAATGAAGCCGCCAGACGCCTTCGATGTCTTCGTCGCTTTCAACCGCGTTCAATGGCTCGACGAGTGCAGGAGCTCGTTCTGCGGGTGTCTTCAGGAACCAGCCCTCGAGAATCACCAGGTCCGCGGCGCGGGCGCGCGGCCATTGCGTGAGCGGCAGGCGGCGATCGCTGATCTTGTCGAAACGCGGAAGCTGCGTCGCGCCGCCGTCGCGCAAGGCATCGATGACCGAGCAGGCTAGCGGCAGGTCATGCGTGCCGGGCGGACCGCGCGTCGCCAGCAACGGATGCACGTCGCGCGCGAGTTGCAGGCGCTGGTCATGGTCGAGATAGAAATCGTCGATCGACAGCACCTCGACGTGCAGACCGCGCGTTTTTGCCAGATCTGCAACTTGCGCCGACAGCGTCGATTTTCCGGTGCCCTGCAACCCGCCAATGCCGTACACGCGGGCGCAATGCGCCAGCGCGTCGTCAAGCACCATGCTGACGAACGCGGGGTCGTAACCGGATGCCACGGGCGGGTGCGTGACGGGCGGGTGCGTGACGGAAGACATCGCGAGACAATAACGCAACACCCCAACTTCACCGCGCCGGCATTACGCTGCGACGCACGAATCACGAACAGGCACCTGATGAACGATCTCTACGCCGAAGCCCTCGCCACGTTCACCACCTTGTTCGATGAGGCCAGGGCCAGCGACGAGCCCGAGCCCACCGCAATGACGGTGGCATCGTCGACGCTCGAAGGGCGGGTGTCGGCGCGCACGGTATTGTTGAAGGCGTTCGATGCGCGCGGCTTCGTGTTCTACACGCATCTCGATGGCCGCAAGGGGCTGGAGTTGCAGGAAAACCCGCAGGCGGCGCTGCTGTTGATGTGGAAGCGATTGCGCCAGGGTGGGGTGCAGGTGCGCGTGGAAGGCAGCGTGGTGATCGTCGGCGATGCCGAAGCCGATGCCTATTTCGCCTCGCGACCGCGCCTGAGCCAGATCGGCGCATGGGCATCGGCCCAGTCGGAGACGCTGGAGTCGCGCGAGGTCCTCGAGAAACGCATCGCGCAATACGAACGCGAATTCGAAGGCCGCGACGTACCGCGTCCGCCGGACTGGTCGGGCTTCCGCGTCGTGCCGCGAGCCATCGAATTTTGGTATGGCGCGAAATTCCGTTTGCATGAGCGCTGGTTGTACGAGCGGGATGCGTCCGGAGATTGGTCGAAGCGAATGTTGTATCCGTGATCGGCCCAATACGCATCGTCTGCCTGACCGAAGAACCCACCGAGACGCTGTACGCGCTCGGTGAGCAGCATCGCATCGTCGGCATCAGTGGCTTCACCGTGCGCCCGGCGATTGCGCGCAAGGAGAAGCCGAAGGTCAGCGCGTTCATCAGCGCAAAGGTCGGCGAGATCCTCAAGCTCAAACCCGATCTTGCGATCGGGTTTTCCGACATCCAGTCGGAGATCGCTGCCGCGCTCATCAAGCAGGGCGTCGAAGTCTGGATCGCCAACCATCGCAGCGTCGACGGCATCCTCGACTACATCCGCCGGCTCGGCGCGCTGGTCGGCGCGGGCGACAAGGCCAATCGTTACGCGGATGAACTCAAGCGCGGGCTGGAAGACATCGAACGCAGCGCCGCTTCGCTGACCCAGCGCCCGAAGGTCTATTTCGAGGAGTGGGACGATCCGTTGATCAGTGGCATCCAGTGGGTCGCCGAGCTGATCCGCATTGCCGGCGGCGACGACGTGTTCCCGGAACGGGCGCAGGAATCGCTGGCCAGGGCGCGGATCCTGGAAGACCCCGACGAAGTCATCCGCCGCGCGCCGGACATCATCCTTGGCTCATGGTGCGGCAAGAAATTCCGTCCGGAGAAAGTCGCCGCACGTGCGGGGTGGGATGCGATCCCGGCGGTGCGCGATGGCGCGCTTCACGAAATCAAGTCGCCCAATATCCTGCAGCCGGGGCCTGCGGCGTTGACCGATGGTGTGCGCGAGATGGCGAAGATCTTTCGTGAGTGGTCCGAAGCACTTGGTTGATGCTTTTTCCTTCTCCCCTCGGGAGAAGGTGCCCGAAGGGCGGATGAGGGCGTGAACTCTCAGCTTGCGGTGAACGCTCCGCGGCAAGTCATTCTCCCGCCCTCATCCGGCGCTGCGCGCCACCTTCTCCCGAAGGGAGAAGGAAAGGCAAAGCATCAGCGCGGATAAAACTCGCGATTGAATTGCAGTGTCGCCACCGGCCTGCCATCACGCACTGCCTTGACATCAAAACGCAAGGTCTCGGGTAACGCGGTCTCGACCGTGCCGATGTAATCGATCAGCACCTGCCCGGCGCCCGATGCCGGATCGCCCGTGCGCACTTCGCGCATCGCAATGGCCTGCTTTTGTCCGCGCAGGTCCGTGGCCGAGGCGGTGATCTGCGCGGGGAGTGATGTTTCGCTGGCCTCGGGACCCTGTCGCACGGCCACCAGCAACAAGATCGTGTTGTCAGTGCGGGCGATGCCGTATTGCTGCGCGACCGCCGGATTGAGCAGGGAGGTCTGGATCGGGCTGGCGCGCACGCTGATATCGCCGACGCGCACGAGGGCGTTGCCTTGTGCCGAAGTGGCCTCCGTTGGTGCAGGCGCATTCGTGCCACCACACGCTGCCGCCAACAGGGCCAGTGCGATCGGAAACGCGCTTCCAAAAATCCGGGGATGGGTCATGGCGATTCCTGTTCAATCATTGGCGGCGGACAACAGTCTGCCGCATTCGGTGGCCTTACGGATTGCCTTGGCGACGATGTCACGAAAACCATTCGCCTCGAACGTGTCGATGGCCGCCTGCGTGGTGCCACCGGGCGAAGTGACGCGGCGCCGCAACTCGGCCGGCGCTTCATTTGCTTCGGTCAGCATCCGCGCCGCACCCAACACGGTTTGCAGCACCAGCGTGCGCGCGGCGGCATCGGGCAGGCCTTCGGCGCGGGCCGCGTCCTCCATGGCTTGCGCGAGCAGGAACACATACGCCGGGCCGCTGCCGGACACGGCCGTAACCGCATCCATCTTCGCTTCGTCATCGATCCACACCGTTTGTCCGGCGCTCGACAACAATTGCTGCGCGGCGTCGCGGCCGGTTGCATCGACCTGCGCATTGGCGAACACGCCTGCGCCGAGCAGGGCGGGGGTATTCGGCATTGCCCGCACCACAGCCACGTCGCCGCCGAGCCAGCGTTCGAGTTGCGCGGCGGTGATGCCGGCGGCAATCGACACCACCAGCGGCTTCGATGCCTGCGCCTGTGGCGCCAACGATTCGCAAACGCCGCGCATGACTTCGGGTTTGACCGCAAACGCCCAAGTGCCTGCATCGCAGACGGCATCGATCGCGTCCACAAAGATCGAGATGCCGAAATCGCGCTGCCACGCATCGCGGAGTTCCGCGACGGGCTCAGCCAAGTGGATCAAGCGGGCATCGGTCCCGCGCGTCAGCAATCCACCGATCAAGCTGCGAGCCATGTGGCCGCCGCCGACGAAGGCGATCGTGTTGGGAGCTGCAGGGTCGGGATGGGTCATCGGGAGAGGGGTTGTGGCTCAAGCGGCAGGGTAAGTGCTAACGGCGAGGTTTCGACAATCGATGTGGCAGGGCTGACACACGCGCTCGCTGGCAGTCCCCCGGTGTGTTTTAAATTGGCTATCGTGTGCGCAAGCGCGGACAGGGGACATGACGCATGGGGACGGACGAGTCACAGAGGTGGGCAGAAGTCGATGCCCTGTTCGACCAGTTGCTGGCGTTGCCCGTCTCGCAACGCATGCGGCACCTCCAGCAAATGCAAATCGACCCCGCCATGCGCCAGCGGCTACAAGCGCTGCTGTCGGCATTGGACTGCGCCCCCGACTTCCTTGAGCAACCTCCGTCATGGCCGGCCGGTTCTGGCCTGGATCAGGTTGAAGCCCCGGCCTCTCTGGCGACGGGCACCATGATCGGCGGCTTCTCGATCGAGCGGCTCATCGGTCGTGGCGGGATGGGCGAGGTGTACCTCGCGCACCGTGCCGATGCCGGCTTCGCGCAACGCGTGGCATTGAAATTGATTCGCCCGGAAGCGGCCTCACGACCCGACCAATTCTCCGCCGAACGTCGCATTCTTGCTGGACTGGAACACCCGGGCATCGCGCGCTTGGTCGATGGCGGCGTTGCGGACGACGGCAGGCCCTACATGGCGATGGAATACGTCGATGGGCAGGACATCTTGCTCTTCGCCCAAACCCACGTGCTGGATCTTGACGCGCGCTTGGCGCTGTTCCGACAGGTCTGCGATGCCGTCGACCATGCGCATCGCAATCTGGTCGTCCATCGCGATCTCAAGCCGGCGAATATCCTGGTGTCAGCGGACGGGCGCGCGAAGCTGCTTGATTTCGGCATCGCCAAGCTGATCGATTCCGCCAACACCGAGGCCTTGACGCAGGCGATGCTGACGCCGGAATACGCCGCGCCCGAACAGATGGAAGGCGGCGCCATCACCACCGCCACGGATGTGTTCGCACTCGGCGTGCTGCTGTACGAACTACTTGCGGGCGTGCGTCCCTGGCATTTGCAGGGCCTGCCCTTGCCGGGCACGTTGCGGCGCATGCTGGAGGCCGAACCTCTGAAGCCAAGCGACGCAGGCCAAGCGACAGCGCCGGTGCCGGCGCGCCTGTTGCGGGGTGACCTCGACGCCATCGTGTTGAAGGCGCTGCGCCGCGAACCGGGCGAACGCTATCAAACTCCTGCGCACCTGTGGGCGGACATCGAGCGTCATCAACAACTGCAGCCCGTGCTTGCGCGCGGTGATGCGCGCAGTTATCGCACGCGACGTTTCCTGCGCCGCTACCGGCTGCTGGTGGCAAGCACCGCGGCCGTGGTGCTGGCGTTGTCCATTGGCCTGGTCGCCGTGGCATGGCAGGCACACCGAATCGCGCAGGAGCGCGACCAGGTGCTGACCGAAGTCGCGCGCGCGGAAGCCATCAAGGATTACCTGCTGTTGATGTTCCGCACCGCTGGCGAGAACCAGGGCGCCGAGCCGCTGACCGCCAAACAGGTGCTGGACCAGAGCGCGCAGCGCCTGTCGGATCAATATCGCGGCCAGCCAAGTACGCGCGCCGAGATCATCGAGGCGATGGGCGCGCTTTATCTCTACATGAATGATTACGACGGCGCCGTGCCGCTGCTGCGCGGGTATCTGGACGCCCCCGGCAGCCAGCAAACACCCGCCCACCGCGCCGAGATCAGCGTGTTGCTGGCCGAAGCCGAATTGCGCCGCGGCAACGCAGGCCCGGCGCGTACGTTGCTGGATGCGGCCCATGCGTTCTGGAACAGCGACCCGGGCCGATATCGCAAATCGTTGATCGGCAGCCGCCAGTTGCAGGCGCAGATCGAGAAAGAGGAACACGGCCTGCCGCGCTCGATCAAGACATTGCAGGCATCCCTGGTCGAACACGACGACTACTTCGGGCGACGCCATGTCGACACCGCGAATCTGTTGAACAGCCTTGGCATCGCCTACCAGTCCAACGGCGACATCGATCTGGCCGACGCCGCGTTCAAGGACAGTTGGGCCGTGCATCAGGCGCTGGGCAATGAGCGCACCGCTGCGGCACTGCTGACGCTTGGCAACTGGGCGACGGTGGCCTATCGCAAGAAAAACCTTGCGCGCGCGGAATCCCTCCTGCTGCAGGCCACCTCGACCCGGCGCGCCCTGTACGGCAACTCGGCCGCGCTGGCCGCAATGCAGGCCAACCTTGGCAAGATCGTATTGCGCGCCGGCAGGCCGCAGGACGCATTGGTGCAGTTGCAGCAGGCATTGCCGATTTCACTCGAATA
>JAJAYW010000130.1 GCA_026786005.1 Lysobacter sp.
GGACATTGGCGTCGAGCATGGCGCGGGTTTCAGCCACCATCGATTGCATGTCCACCGAGCGCAGGCGCAGCGCGCCGCGGCCCAGTTGCGAGTACACCAGCAGGTCGTCGATCAGCGTCGACATGCGCTTGGCCGACGTGCGGATCACGTCGAGATAGTGGCGGCTCATCTCGTCCGCGCCGTCGCCGAGTTGCCGGCCAAGTTTGTCGGCGAAACCGGCGATGTGCCGCAGTGGCGCACGCAGGTCATGCGACACCGTGTAACTGAAGACTTCCAGCTCGCGGTTCACGTCCGACACCTGTTCCACCTTGCCTTCCAGCTGGCGGTTGAGTTCGTTGATGCGGCCTTCGGCGGCCTTGCGCATGCTGATGTCGCTGACCGTGATCAGTACTGCCTTGTCCTCGCGATCGGGCAGCGGCATCTGTCGGGCATTGATCAGCATCGTCCGCTCGACGCCGTCGGCGTTGCGCTGTACCTGCTCGTAGTCCCAGAGTTCCCGGCCGCGCGACAGCACATCGTTCAACCGCTGCAACGCCTCCGTCCCGCGCCAGGCACCGTCGCCGACATCCGCCAGCGGCAGGCCCACCGCGCTGTCACCCTCGACGCCGTAGAGTTCGCAGAACGCTGTGTTGTGCATGACCACGCGCTGGTGTGCATCGGTCAGCACGATCGGCTCGCGTACGGTCTGCAGCACCGCCTGCGCGCGTGCGCTGGCGCGGCGGGCTTCGTGCTCGGCTTCGAGGCGACGATCGATCTGGCGCCGCGAAAAATAAGTCACCAGACCCAGCAACAACAGTTGGGCGAGCATCGCGACAGAGGTCAGCGCCAGGGTCTGGCTGCGCAGCCGTTCGGCCTCGGTGGTGCGCTGGGCGAGGAGTTGCGTTTCCTCATCGATGATTTCTTTGGCAAGCGCGCGAATGGGGAACCGCGTCACCAGCGCCTCGACATCCCGCCGCAGCTGCGCAGGCTCGCCCCCGCGCACGATCAGCTTGGCCGCCTCGCGCCGTTGGTCGAGATTGGCCGTCAAGATTCCGATCCGCACCTGCTGATCGGGGTTGTTGCGGGTCAGGCGGGTGATTTCGGCCAAGGCCTTGGGTAGATCGATGGTGCTTGCGAGCAGGCGGCTACGGATCTCCGGGTTGTCGATGCCCAATGCGATCGATTGCGAGGCGGCCTCGATGTCGCGGACGTCGTAGGTCAATGCATGGACCGCGGCTTCGACATTGCGCGTGCGGTTGACCAGGTTCGCTGCATCCAGGCTCTCCTGGGTGGAGGCGCGCAGCAACACGAATGGCAGCACCACGATGACGATGATCGCCACGCCAAGCAACGGCAGACGCCACTGGTCCAAGCGGCTGCGGGTCGCGGTGGTTGGCATGCAGCGGCTACCTCGACGGTCTCGGCGGGTGGCAACGGCCGACGCCGTGTGCGTCGATCCATCCCCAAACGGGGCATAATGGACCCATGTGCTTCAAGTCCAAGTGAATGTGCCCACTCGGTCAGGCCACCGTTGCGGATGCGCCGCTTGCAGGAGGGGGCTTGAGCCCGACGCTGTGCAGGTTCACGAGCGTCGGGGCTGAAGCCGCTCCCACAGGATCAGAAGCCCCTGGTGCAAGGCCAGTCGTTCACGAGGTGTAGTCACACAGGGCATCGGTGCGACAGAGCGAAACGCGAGCTGCGCGATAGAATGCACGCCATGTCCGACGCGTCCACGCCCCTCGCCAACCAGCTGCTGATCGCGCTGCCGTCGCTGGCCGACCCAAATTTTGCGCGCGCGGTGACCCTGATCTGCCAGCACGACGAGGACGGGGCGATGGGTATCGTCGTCAATCGCGCGTCTGACTTCACGCTGGGCGAGGTTTTCGAGCAGATGCAAATCGGCACGAAGGACGATGCGCTGCGCGAACAGGTCGTGCTCGCGGGCGGTCCCGTCTATCCCGAGCGCGGGTTCGTGCTGCACGATGGCGGCAGCGCGTGGGATTCCACCCTGCCAATCGCCGACAACCTCTCGTTGACGACCTCGCGCGACATCCTGATCGCGATGGCTGAAGGCAAAGGTCCGGCACAAGCCGTGGTCGCGTTGGGATGCGCGGGCTGGGGTGCGGGCCAGCTCGAATACGAACTGGTCGAGAACACCTGGCTCACCGTGGCGGCCGACCCCGCCGTGTTTTTCGAGTTGCCACTGGAGCAGCGCTGGGAAGCAGCCGCGGGTTTGATCGGGGTGGACCTCATGCACATCGCTGACCACAGCGGACACGCATGAAGCCGGCCTCGATCAAGGTGGAAGGCACCGTGCTCGGGTTCGATGTCGGCTCGCGCCGCATTGGTGTTGCGGTCGGAAGCGCCTTCGGACACGGCGCACGCGCCCTGGCGGTGATCGACGTGCACGGCGAACAGACGGATTGGCCGGCGATCGATCTCCTGCACAAGGAGTGGCGGCCGGACGGATTCGTGGTCGGTGATCCGATGACGCTCGATGGCGGCGACCAGCCCATCCGCGAGCGCGCGCATGCCTTTGCCCGGGAATTGCACACGCGTTATCGATTACCCGTCGTGCTGATGGACGAACGCGCCAGTTCGATCGAAGCCGCGCAGCGGTTCGCCGTGGATCGCGCCGAGGGCCGCAGCAAGCGCCGCGACGCCGCCGCGCTGGATGCGGTGGCTGCGGCGGTGATTGTCGAGCGCTGGTTGGCGTCGCCGCAGGATGCGGTGGAAGTGAATTGAATTTCCTTCTCCGCTCCGCACACCTTTCGGGCGCCGGCGGGAGAGGGGGTTTTGCCCACGCGAGCGCGTACACATGACCGGACAACTCGATCAACACGGCAAGCTGCGCCACCTGCTGACACTCGACGGCCTGCCGCGCGAATCGCTGATTCCAATACTCGATCGCGCTAAGCACTTCGCCGATGACAACGACGATCGTTCGATCCTCGCCGGCACGGCGGTATGCACGCTGTTCTTCGAACCGTCCACGCGCACGCGCCTGAGTTTCCAGCGTGCTGCGCAGCGGCTGGGCGCCGACGTGCTGAATTTGGACGCAGCAACTTCGTCCACCACAAAAGGCGAGACCGCGCGAGACACATTGAAGACCATCGAAGCGATGGGCGTGCGCGCGTTCGTGGTGCGGCATCACGAGGATGGTGCAGTCGCGGCGCTGGCGCAGGCTGCCGAAAATGGCACATCAGTGATCAATGCGGGCGATGGCCGCAGCGCGCATCCAACGCAGGGATTACTCGACATGCTGACCTTGCGCCAGGCCAAAGGGCATGATTTTTCGAAGTTGACGGTGTTGATCGTCGGCGACGTCATGCATTCACGCGTCGCACGTTCCGATCTGCATGCGTTACGCGCGCTGGGTGCTGGCGAAATCCGCGTGTGCGGACCGCGATCGCTGCTGCCGGATGATGCAACGCTGGAGGGTTGCATCGTCACCGATGATTTCGATGCTGCACTCGACGGCGTCGATGCGGTGATGGTGCTGCGCCTGCAACGCGAGCGCATGGAGGAAGGGTTGGTTGCGTCGCTGGACGATTACAGGCGCGACTACGGCCTGTCCGAAACGCGCTTGCGCCGCGCCAATCCGGACGCTGTCGTGATGCATCCCGGGCCGATGAATCGTGGCGTCGAAATCGATGACGTTGTCGCAGACGGCGCGCAGTCGTTGATTCTCAAACAAGTCGCCAATGGCGTCGCGGTGCGAATGGCGGTGCTGGAGGCATTGCTGAGCGGCTGATTCGTCAGCCCGGATGTAGCGAAGCGGTCTTCCAAGAGCGAAGCTGGTCATCGGGGCCCTGTTTGTCACCCAAAAATGGTGACCGCGACACTTACCAGACCCGTAGCCCGGATAAGCGAAACGCATCCGTGGTTTTGCGTGACGTTACGAAAATCCCCAGGTGCGGCCAGAGGCCTTACCCGGGCTACGTGATCCAGGGAGGCGGTTTTTTATGCTCAGCGCATCAAGACCAGCGTCGCCAGTCCGAGGAAAACCAGGAAGCCCATCGTATCGGTGACGGTGGTCAAGATGACGCCGCCCGCCAGCGCCGGATCGAAGCCCAGTCGTTTGAGTGTGAGCGGCACCAGCACGCCGGCGCTCGCGGCGAACAGCAGGTTGATGGTCAGCGCCGAACCAATGACTACCGACAGCGCCGGATCGCCGAACCACAGCCAGACGACAATGCCGAGCACCAATCCCAGCGTGAGTCCGTTCATCAGGGCGACGCGCAGTTCCTTCCACAGCAGCACCATGACGTTGGAGGCGCCCACCTGGCCGAGTGCGAGACCACGCACCATCAATGCCAGCACCTGCGTGCCGGCGTTACCGCCCATGCCGGCGACAATCGGCATCAGCACGGCAAGCGCAACCAGTTTCTCGATCGTGCCCTCGAAGCGGCCGACCACGGAAGACGCGAGAAATGCGGTGCCAAGGTTGATGCCAAGCCAAGTGACGCGGCGCCGGAACGCGCGAGCCACCGGACTGAACATGTCGTCATCTTCGTCCAGGCCGGCGGCGCTCAGCGCCTGGTGCTCGGCCTGCTCGCGGATGATGTCGACCACGTCATCGATGGTGATGCGGCCGAGCAAGATGTTGTTGTCGTCGACCACCGGTGCGGAAATCCAGTCGTGATCGGAGAACTGGCGTGCGACTTCCTCGGCCGATTCGTGCACGTCGATGGCCGGTTGCCCGTCGTCGAGCAATTCGTTGATCGGCGTCGTCGCATCGTTGGTCAGCAGTGCCTGCACCGCGATGCGGCCGAGGTACTGATGACGGCGGCTGACGATGTAGAGATGATCGGTGTGGTCGGGCAACTCGCCGCGCAGACGCAGGTAGCGCAGCACAACATCCAGCGTTGTGTCGGTGCGCACCGTCACCACGTCCGGATTCATCAGGCGGCCGGCGGTGTCCTCGTCATACGACAGCACCTGTTCAAGGCGTTCGCGATTCTCTCGGTCCATCGACTTGAGCACTTCGTCGATGACGGTGTCGGGCAGGTCCTCGACCAGGTCGGCGAGATCGTCGATGTCGAGGTCTTCGACCGCGGCGACGATCTCGTCGGTGTCCATGTCGGCCAGCAGGCTTTCGCGCACTTCATCGCCGACGTGCACCAGCACTTCGCCGTCATCCTCGGGATCGACCAGGCCCCATACCACAACGCGTTTGCCGTGCGGCAGTGACTCAAGCAGGTTGCCGATCTCGGCCGGCGATAGCGTGTTCACCAGCCGCCGCACGGGGCCGAGGCGGCCGCTGTCGAGCGCGTCGGAAAGCAGACGCAGCTGGCGCGCGGTCTTGTCGTGGCGGACGGCTTCGGCCATGGCGGGCTTCCAGGCGGTAAACAATTGCGAAAGCACGTCGCGACAGGAGGGCGCGACAGGGTCAGGTGTTCATGGCTGCATTATCGCGTGCGGCAATGCAATTGCCCAGCGACCGCAGGAAGTCCCCGCGCCTACAGGGAAAATTGCAGCAGCCACTTCTCGATCGACTGCCGGTCGCGCGCGCGCAGAAGGGCAGGCGCGCTTGCACGCAGCTGTGCATGATCGCAACCGCGGATGGCGCGCCTGACTTCGAGCAGCGTCGCCGGATGCAGGCTGAACTCGCACAGGCCCAGTGCCAGCAACAGCGGCGCGAACAGCGCATCGCCGGCCATTTCGCCGCAGACCGCGACCGGCTTGCCGCGCGCGTCGGCGGTTTTGATGATCATGCTCAACAAGCGCAGCAAGGCCGGATGCAGCGGTGTGTACAAATCGCCCAGCGCCTCGTTGTTGCGATCGGCGGCGAGCGTGTATTGCACCAGGTCATTGGTGCCGATCGACAGGAAATCTATGGCGCCGATGAAGGTCGGCAGCGCGATCGCCGCGGCAGGCACCTCGATCATCGCGCCCAGCGGCAAATGCTCGGCGATCTCGTGGCCTTCGCTGCGCAAGTCGTGCGTGACTTTTTTCAGCAGCAGCCGGACCGTGATGATTTCCTCGCGGCTGCTGACCATCGGCACCAGCACACGCATCGGCCCGTAACCCGATGCGCGCACGATCGCGCGCAGTTGTGTCTCGAACAGGCCGTCGCGCGCCAGCGACAAACGCACGCCGCGCAGGCCAAGTGCCGGGTTCGGTTCATCGGTCAGCGCCAAGCCGGTGCGGTCGGCCTTGTCGGCGCCGAGATCGAGCGTGCGGATGGTCACCGCGCGTCCGGTCATGCCTAGGGCGACATCGCGATAGGCGCGGAACTGCTCATCTTCGTCCGGCAACTCGTTGCGTTGCAGGAACAGGAATTCGGTGCGATACAGGCCGACGCCGGCCGCGCCAAGCGCGTGCGCTTCGGCCACGTCCTCGCGCGATTCGGCGTTGGCGAACAGCCTGATGTCGACGCCGTCGCTGGTACGCGTGGGTTCGCGGCGCAGGCGATGCAACTGCTTGCGCTCACGCGCGAGTTCCCGAGTGCGCAGGCGATGTGCGCGCAGGTCGCCCGCATTCGGCTCCAGCACGATCAGGCCATTGCCACCGTCCACCATCAACACGTCGCCGTCGTTGATTTTCTGCAGCGCCAGCACCGCGCCCACCACCAACGGCAAGTGCAGGCTGCGGGCCAGGATCGCGCTGTGCGACAAGGCGCTGCCGGCCGACGTCACCACGGCCATCACGCCCTGCGATTGCAATTGCGCAAGTTCCGCCGGCGCGACATTGTCGGTGACCAGGATTTCGCCCGCCACGCCTGGCACGTCGCTATCGCGGCGGTGCAGCGCGGCGTGGATGCGGCCGATGACCTGGTCGATGTCATCGATGCGGCTGCGGAAATACGCATCTTCCATGCCAGCGAACACGGCCGCCAAGCGGTCGCGTTGCAGGCGCAATGCGTAATTGGCGCTGTAGAGGCCGGTGCGGATCAGCGCGTCGAGGCCTTGCAGCAATTCGGGGTCATCGAGCAGCAAGGTATGCAGGTCGAGGAATTCACCGACTTCATGCGCAAGCGCGCCATGCAGGCGATCGCGCAATGC
The DNA here is from genome assembly GCA_026786005.1 of Lysobacter sp. Classification (GTDB taxonomy): domain Bacteria; phylum Pseudomonadota; class Gammaproteobacteria; order Xanthomonadales; family Xanthomonadaceae; genus JALYOU01. The sequence continues at coordinate 6,987 of JAJAYW010000130.1, forward strand.
GTGCATCTCGATGCGCACGGTATCGATCGCAGTGTGCAACTTGATGAGCTCGGCATCGACCGCCGCCGCTTCGATGTGTTCTTCGGCGACATCCAGCGCATGCGGCAGCCGAACCCGGGCGCGACCCAGCGCGCTGCCGCGCGATGCACCATGTCCGGGCAGGGCCTGCCGCATCAGCTGCCCTCGTCGAAATGGCGCGCGAACAATCCGGCGGCTGCCTCCAGCGCGGCCGCTTCATCTTCGCCATCAACGCGCAGCAGCACCGGCGTACCGGGACCCGCAGCGAGCAACATCACGCCCATGATGCTTTTTGCATTGACCTCGCGACCCTTGGCGGTCAGCGTGGAGTTGCAGCGGAAACTCGACAGCGTCTGCACCAGTTTGGCCGTGGCGCGCGCGTGCAGGCCCAGCCGGTTGGCCACCAGTAATTCGCGCTCAAGCATGGTCTGTCTCACGCATCATCGAGGATCACTCCGTTGCGGGCACCGGCCGCGGCGATCGCGGGCAATTGGTCCAGGTCGAGGTCGGCATAGTTCATCACGCGCAGCAGCATCGGCAGGTTCAGCGCAGACACGCGCCGCACTGGGGTACCGATGCGCGACAGTTTTGCGGCGAGGTTGCTCGGGCTGGCGCCGTACAAGTCGGTCAGCAGCAGCACGCCGCTACCGCCGTCGACGCGCCTCAGCGCGGCGCTGGCCGAGGGCATGAGGGCATCGATGTCGCTGTCGAACGGCACTTCGAAGGCCTCGGCCGTCAGCGGCAATTGCCGCAGCAACTGTGTCGCGACTGCCAGCAACGGCGCGCCGACGCCTACGTGGGTAATGAGGAGGATGCCGACAGCCATGGCGTCAAGTTAGCAGAGGCAGGTGACAGGCCGGAAGCGGGGCAGCAGGATCGGCACCAGGGATGTTGCCGGCAGGCTAGCGATGGCTCAGGATGTTGATCACGACACCATTCGGGTCGAGCACAAAGAAGCGGCGAACGCCCCAAGGCTCATCCGTGAGCGGATAAACGATTTCGATGCCTTGAGCCAGGGCTTTGGCGTGCATCTGGTCAACATCGGTGACCTCAATGCTCACGCTCCTTGATTTCCATCAGGTACGAAGTCAGAGGCTTGATCTTCGCGTCCTGCATTACAAAAGACATCGCAGAAGACGGCGTTTAGAAAGCCGCCTTCTCTCCTGGCGCAGCGCACACTGCCTTCAGCGATCACTACGTCGTGTTCTTCAGTCCTGCGGGTGACGGTAATTGCAGGGCTGCCTGTGAAAGCGTCGTTCTCTATCTCTTTGTCGAAGGCGTCTTTCACACGCAGGTGAAATGCGCCTGGTATCACCCATTCAACGTCATCTTTCAGGCAAGACAGGATTTCCACGTGATGGGTCCTGTTGAAAGCGTCCATGTACTTTGCACAGTCTGCTTGTTTGGGGTCATGGCGCTGTCCCTGGTGATCACCTTGGAAAAAGCGAAGCAGGGAACAGGTTCCGCTCGAAGAAATGGATGGTCAATCAAGCTCGCGATGATGCGTCGCCACTTCCGCCCAGCCGCGTTCACGGCAATGCGCAGCCATGCGTTCGGCCAGATACACCGACCGATGACGTCCGCCGGTGCAACCAAACGCGACCGTGACGTAACTGCGCGTATCGGACTGCAATCGCGGCAACCAGGCATTGAGGAAACCTGCGATCTGATCTACGTACTGGATGACATCGGGTAGCGATTCGAGGTACTCGCGCACTTCGGCATCACGACCCGAAAGCGGACGCAGCCGCGCGTCCCAATGCGGGTTCGGCAGCACGCGTGCATCAAAGACGAAATCCGCATCGGGCGGCACGCCGCGCCGGTAGGCGAAGGACTCGAACAGCAATGACAGCACGCTGTCGTCGCTCAAGCCGAATTCGGTGATGACCTTGCGGCGCAACTGGTGCACGTTCAAGTCGCTGGTGTCGATGACCACGTCGGCCAGCGTGCGCAGCGGCTTGAGCACCTGCCGCTCCAGCGCGATCGCATCGGCCAGCGCCAATCCGATATGGCTCAGCGGATGGCGCCGCCGCGTGTCGGCATAACGCTTGAGCAGGACAGCTTCGTCGGTGTCGAAGAACACCAGCTTGGGGTCGAGACCCAGGGCGCCTACCGCCGACAACCATTGCGGCACATTGGCCAGGTCGCTGTGGCGGCTGCGGACATCGATGCCGACCGCGAGTCTGGTAGGAGGCATGTCGCCGCGCGAGACGCTTTCGACGAACTGCGCCAGCAGCTCCACCGGCAGATTGTCGACGCAGTAAAAACCGAGGTCCTCCAGCGTGTTCAACGCCACCGTCTTGCCGGAACCGGACATGCCACTGACGATGATCAGTGCTGGCGCGGTGCGCGCGATCAAGGCGTACCGCGCTCGAGGAAGAGAGTGTGCCGTGCCATGAACGCTGCCGCGGGATCGATGCCCTTGGCGCGCAGGATGTGCTGGCGCGCAGCGGCTTCGGTCAAGACCGCCAGATTTCGTCCGGGCATGACCGGCAAGGTAATTTGCGGCACGTCGAGGTCGAGCACGCGGCGGATGCCGACGTCGCCGGTCAGGCGTTCGATGCCGGTGGGGAGTGGCTCCAGGTGCGGCCGCGTCAGATGCACGATCAGACGCAGGTATTTGTTCCGTTTCACTGCGGTGTCGCCGAACATCTGCCGGATATTCAGTACCCCCAGGCCGCGCAGTTCCAGCATGTCCTGCAGCAATTCCGGGCAGGTGCCATCGAGCACATCGGGAGCGATCTGGGTGAATTCCGGCGTGTCGTCGGCGACCAGGCGATGGCCGCGCGTGACCAGTTCCAGCGCCAGCTCGCTTTTGCCCGAGCCGGACTCGCCCGTGATCAATACGCCGATCGAATAGATCTCCATGAACACGCCATGCAACGTGGTGCGCGGCGCCAGCGTGCGTGCAAGGTGGTACTGCAAATGGTTGAGCAACTCATGGCCGCGTTTGGGCGCCGTCCACAATGGCGTATCCGATTCGTTGGCGGCGTTGCGCAGATCTTCGGGACACAGCTGGTCCTTGCTGATGACCATCGCCAACGGACGGGCCTGGATCATCTTTTCGATGATTTCCCAACGCTGCCTGGAATCCAGGGAATCCAGCCACGCCAGTTCCTCGGTGCCGAGGATCTGCACCTTGTTGGGGTAGATGATGTTGAGATACCCGGCCAACGATGGCCGCCGCGCAACGGTGTCGACCGATTCAAGCACACGGTCCGCGCCGCCTTGTCCCGCCAGCCATCGCAATGCCAGCCGCTCGCGCAGCTGGTCGAACAGTTCGCGGGCGCTGATGTGTTCGTTCACGCCGTTGCCGAGCGCGGCGCGCGCTCGGAGGTCAGCAGCTGATGCAATGCGTTGACATCGGCCGCCTCGCGCAACGCGGCGCGATAGTCCTCATCGGCAAAGCGTTCCGCCAATTCCGCCAGCAGCTGCAGGTGCTGCTGGGTGAAATGTTCCGGCACCGCCAACGCAAACACCAGGTCGACCGGCTCGCCATCGCTGGCGCCAAAGTCGACCGGGTGTGACAACCGCAGGAATGCGCCGCGTGCCTCGTCGAATGCCGCGCTGCGGCCGTGCGGAATCGCGATACCGTGGCCGATCGCAGTGCTGCCCATGCGTTCGCGCGATTGCAGGCTATCGGCGATGAGCGTCGTGGTGATCGGTGAATCGCCGGACAGCAGGCGCGCCGCGGCATGGAGCACGGTATCGCTGGCGCCGGGCTCGATCAGCGTAACGATTCGGTCTGCGGTCAGCAGTTGCGACAGTGCCATGGGCAAGTGGAGTGTGCGGGACGGGAAATGGAATGAGACGTTTTCGCGTGGCCGAGCGGGGTTCAGCCAACCTCGCCATTGCGTACCGGGCTGTCGCCGCGATGGTGATCGACCATTTTTTCCTTGTGCTTCATCAGCAGGCGGTCGAGCTTGTCGGCAAGCAGGTCGATGGCGGCGTACATGTTCTCGGCGCTGGCATCGGCGTGTAGGGTGCGGCCGGAAAAATTGATGGTGGCTTCGGCGCGATGGTCGGGCTTTTCAATGCTGAGCTGGGTGCGCACGTCCAGCGGTTGATCAAAATGCCGGCTCAACCGCGCAAGTTTGGAGGAAACGTAATCACGCAGTGCCGCCGTGACTTCAATTTGATGGCCATGGGTTTCGATGCGCATCAGGGACTCCTGGGTTGATACCGACAGCATCGCCCAAAGACGGCGACACGAGGTGAAGACTAGGTTAAGCCATTCGGAAAGGAAAAGATGATGCGGCCCAAGGGCGGTATTCCCGTAGTTGCCTGTCCTCAGTCCGGAAGAGTCCATGCCAGGGATAACGGTCTTTCGACAGGCTCAAAATCAGCGGTAATGGTTGATTCGCGTTAAAGCTAACAACCCGGAGGGGGGGGGCCCCGGGAGTGGGGGCGTTTTAGAAGCCGCCCGGCGGGCGGGGGGGGA
>JAJAYW010000131.1 GCA_026786005.1 Lysobacter sp.
AACTACGTGATCGCGCCGGGCGTGCAGGGCACGGTGACGCTGGCGACGCCCAAACCGGTCAGCCCGGCGCAGGCGCTGAGCCTGCTGGAGCAGGTACTGAGTTGGAACAACGCGCGCATGGTCTACAGCGACGGCCGCTACAACATCGTGGCGTCGGACCAGGCGCTGTCGGGCACGGTCGCGCCGCGCACCGGCTCGGCCTCCACCGCCCGCGGGTTTGAAGTCCGCACGGTTCCGTTGCGCTACGTCTCCGCCGAGGAGATGAAAAAAATCCTCGAACCTTATGCGCGGCCCAACGCGATCGTGGCAGTCGACGGCGGCCGCAACCTGATCACCCTTGGCGGCACCCGCGCCGAGCTCGAAAACTACCTGCGCACGGTCGAGATCTTCGATGTCGACTGGATGTCGAGCATGTCGGTCGGCGTCTTCCCGCTGCAGACCGGCAAGGCCACCAAGGTCGTTGCGGATCTGGAAAAAGTGTTTGGCGAGGCCAGCAAATCGCCGGTCGCCGGCATGTTCCGCTTCCTGCCGCTGGAAGGCGCCAACGCGGTGCTGGTGATCACCTCGCAGCCCAATTACCTCGACGACATCCAGCAATGGATCGAACGCATCGACGGTGCCGGCGAAGCAGTGCGGTTGTTTTCCTATGAGCTGAAATACATCAAGGCCAAGGACCTGGCCGAGCGTCTGGCTGAAGTCTTCGGCAGCAGCCGCGGCGGCAGCAGTTCCGGCAGCGGCGCGCCTTCGCTGATGCCGGGACTGGAGTCGACGGAGATTTCCGATGGTGGCGTCGGCGGCAAATCGGAGAGTTCGGCGCCGATCGGTGGCGAAGGCGGCGGTGGACTCGGCGGCGGCCAGCTCAGCCTGGAACCCGGCGAGTCCGGCAATGCCAGCGTGACGCTGGAGGTTGAAGGCGACCGTGTCGGCGTCTCGGCGGTGGAGGAAACCAACACGTTGCTGGTGCGGTCCAGCGGCAGTGCCTGGAGGTCGATCAAGGAAGTGATTGAGCGGCTCGACGTGATGCCGATGCAGGTGCACATCGAGGCGCAAATCGCCGAGGTCAAATTAAGCGGTGAACTGTCCTACGGCGTAAGCTGGTTTTTTGAAAATTCAGTCAACGCGGCTGTCGCCAGTGGCGGTGCAGGCCTCCCCAGTGCGGCTCGACGCAGCATATGGGGCGATATTGCAGGCGTGGCAGGATCCAATGGTTTGGGATGGACATTCCTCGGACGCAATGCCGCTGCCGTGATCAGCGCGCTTGACGAAGTCACGGATGTCCAGTTGCTGCAGACCCCATCGCTTGTCGTGCGCAACAACGCGGAAGCGACATTGAATGTGGGCAGCCGGATTCCAATCGAATCGGTTTCGTTCAATCCCAACGATGGCGGTACCGGCACGGTCAGCCAAGTGCAATATCTCGACACCGGCACCATCCTCAAGGTGCGACCGCGTGTGACGAAGGACGGCATGGTTTTTCTTGACCTTGTGCAGGAAGTCAGCACGCCAGGCGCTCGCCCTGCCAACTGCACGGTCAACTGCAACGTGCCCATCGACACGCGGCGCCTGAAAACCGAAGCCGCCATCCAGAGCGGGGAAACAATCATGCTCGCCGGATTGATTAGCGACGGTGTCAGCCGCGGTAGTTCGGGCATACCGGTGTTGAGTCGTCTGCCGCTGGTCGGCGGCTTGTTCGGCACACAGAGCACGCGCCAGGATCGCAGCGAAGTCATCGTCCTGCTGACGCCGACGATCATCCGCAACCCCAAGGAAGCGCGCGATCTCACCGACGAGTACAGCCGCCGTTTCCGCGCGATGGAACCTATCAACCGGGCGCCGCGCAAGCCCTGAGCACAGTCACCTGAGCACACACGTGGATGAACTGCCGATCGTGGTGCTGCCGGTCGGCGTCGACGACGATGCGCTCGACGCGTGCCTCGCTGCGCTGGATGCGGGCACGCCCGCGGGATCGCGCATCTGGCTGGCCGACGATGCACAGGCCGGGCCGCGCGGATTGGCGATCATCGAACGCTGGCTGGACCGCACCTCGCTGCGCGCCGACTACACCCGCCGCAACCGCATGCTCGGCGAAGTCGCGCACATGGATGAAGTCCTGAAAGCCTGCGGCGATGCCGATGTGGTGGTGCTCGCGCCCGATGCGCAGGTGCTGCCGGGGTGGCTCACGCAACTGGCCGCGTGTTTCGCGCGCGATGCGTCCATCGCCACCGCCACGCCGTGGTGCAACGCCGGCGAAGCGGCGGCATGGCCGCGTATCGGCGAAATTTCATTGCTTGCCGATGACCCGGAGCGCCTGGCGCACGCGGCCGCCGTGATGCCGCCGATGCATCCTGAACTGCCCGCCGCAATCAGTCACGCCGTGGCCTTGCGCGGCAGCGCGCGCAAGCGCGCCGGCGGGCTGGACATCGCCAGTTACGGGTCGTGGTACGCCGCATTGATCGACCTGTCGCTGCGGTTGTCGGGACTGGGGTGGCGTAACGCATTGTGCGAAACCGCCTTCGTTGCGCGCAATCTCGAAGGCAGCCCGTTCGACGGCGACATGGACGCGCTGGCGGTGCGCTGGCCGGATTGGCATCCGCGACTCGCCAGTTTCCTGATGACCGATCCCTTGCGCGGAGCGCGTGACCGTTTGACACAGCTGCTCGCACACATCGACCCGCCGCAGCCGCAACACGAGTTATTCCCGGCGTCTTCGACCCTTCCGCAAATGGGCGGGGAGTAGTGTGCGCGCATGAGTGAAGCAGACATTTGCGCGGTCGTTGTCACCCACCAGAGCGCGGCGACCATCGATGAATGCCTGGCACGATTGCGTGCGTCGCAATCAGTCGCCGCGATTCGTGTCACCGACAACAATTCCAGCGATGGCAGCTTCGAGATCATCCAGCGCCACGCCGCCGCCGATCCCCGCGTGCGCTTCATCGCCAATCCCGACAACCCGGGATTTGCCGTGGCCTGCAACCAGGGCGCCAGCACTTGCGACACGGCATGGCTGGCGTTCGTCAATCCCGATTGCCTGCTCGAACACGATTCGCTGCAGCGCATGCGCGCGCATGCCGGGCAGTTCAATGGCAATGCGTTGATCGGCGCCGACCTGGTCTACGAAAATGGCGAACGTGATGCCGCCTCGCGCCGGCGCGACCCGGACTTCGCGGCCATGCTGCGCTCGCGGGCGGCATCGCAACTGGAACTCTCGATCGACCACACCACACCGCTGCAACGTGTCGATGCCGTGTCCGGTGCATTGATGCTTCTGCCGCGCACATTGTTCGACCGCATCGGCCGCTTCGATGAGCACTACCGATTACATGCGGAAGACCTCGACCTGTGCCGCCGTGTGCGCACGGCGGGCGGGGTGATCGCGGTCGCCAACGACGTCCGCGTCGTGCATGTGCGCGGCGTCTCCAGCCGCGAGCGGCCGGTGTTCGTGGAATGGCACAAGCATCGCGGTTTGGCGCGATATTTCCGCAAGTTCGAGGCGTCGCAACGCGGATGGCTGACGCGCTTGCTGGTACTCACCGCGATCTGGCTGCGTTTTCCCATCGCCGCGATGCGAGCAGTGTCCAGTCTGTAAGAGCGCACCTGGGCGCGAGG
>JAJAYW010000132.1 GCA_026786005.1 Lysobacter sp.
AAAGCCTCATCGCGCCCATGGGGCGCTGCTACGGACGTATCACAAAGTGTGATTACGCCGCTTGCTGCAGGTGCTTCCACACCTGTTTCATCGCGCCCTCGAATGGCGCATCCGGCAGGCCCACGATCAATCGCCCCTGCTGTGCCAGTAGCGCCAGCTGGTCTGCAGTTGCGACCAGTTCGCGCATGCCGCGGCGATTGACGATGAGGAACCGTGACGTCAGCGGGCTGATCCAGGCGATCTTCAATGCGCGCTCGAAGCCGTCGTCGTCGATCAACCGCACCCAGTCGCCCTGCGATAAACGGCGCATCGCGGCCGTTGCATCCGGACTGGCTTCGCGCTGGCCGCCATTGCTGACCAGGCGCAAGGTGCTCGATTGCGCTTCGGCCGCCTCGAATGGTTCGATCGGCGCGGAAGGCATCGTCGAACGAGGCACGTCCGGCCACGCCAGCGCACGCACCAGCCGCGCGACGGCTTCATCGGCAGCGTTGGCTTCGAGCCCTGAGCTTGCAAGGCAATCGCGCAGCAACGGCATCAACTGGATCAGGCGGTCGGCGATGGTCGCGCCCTGCGCGGACGCAGCACCCAGGTCGATTTCAACCAGCGACTGCCCCAGGTTCATCGCACCGATATGGCGAGCGGAATCGCTGCCATCGCGCAGCAAGGTCTGGACCAGATGGTGTTGCCAGTGTTCACTGAGGAACTGCCGCACCGGCGCGGTCAAACGATAGTCGCGAACGCATTGCACCAATGCCACGGCGGCCTGGTGCCGTGCCTGCAACAGGCGCTCACGCCCGAAGGCGGCTTCGGCGGCGCGGCGCTCGGCCAGTTCCACGCGGCGCCGCTGCTGCGCGAGCAGATCGTTCAATTCGGTGGCCGCCAACTCGAAAATGCTGAGATCTTCCTGGTATTCCGCAATCACTCGTTCGACCGCCTGCGTTGCGCGATCGAGCAGTTCGCGATCGTGTGGCGTGGTGCCCTGGTTGCTTTCGCAGGCTTCGGTCAGCACGTCCAGCAAGCGGCGCGCAGGATGCGAGGGCTGCACGAAAAGACTGTCGTCGTTGAGCGCGAGCTTGAGGTAAGGCAGCACCAGGCGGCTCAACAGGTTCCGGCCCACGTCCCACAAACGATGCACGTCGCAGATCGCTTCGAACAACAGACCGACCAGGTCGATCGCATCCTCTTCCTCCGCGCTCAATGCCGTGCGTTCGGGATCCAGGCCCAGTCGTCTCGCACCGTCGAGCAATTCGTGCCGCAACGTCGCTTGCAGGCGACCGCCGCCATGCGCGAGCGCCTCCGCGAAGACGCCACTCTTGTCGCCCTGCAGCACGTTGGCGACGCTGCGCAACTCGTCGGTACGCAGCGGACGGCGCTGCATTCCGGGACGGCTGCTGGAGGTACCGGAGCGTTGCGTCGCGGCGATGATGCTTTGTTCGCGCAAGACGTGCAGTTGCTCGCGCAGCATTCCCAATTCGCGCACCAGTTCCTGAGATACGACCATGTCGCCATTGCCATACGGATGCGGCGTGTGGCCGGCGTCTGCCATCGCGCCACGACCGTGCGCTGCGGATGCAGGCCACGCGCCGGCCCCTGCGGTCGCACCATCACCATGACTGGAATGCGCGGGACCTGCAGGACGCCCGCCCTGCGCGGATGCACGCGTGTAAGCCGTTTGTGGCTGCGAAGCCGCCGCCTGTTCCCAGCGCTCGGCCTGCGGTGCTTCGCGCATGGGTGCGGGCGCGGGACGGGCGAACATCGGATTACCGTCGTGCAACCCGTATCCGGCCGAGCCGAGTTGCGTGCTGAGCTGCTGGTAGAACGGATCGAGGATGCGCGTCAGCTCGGATTCGTATTGCTTGAACAGCAACGTCCGCAGCCCCGGCGGCATGACCTGGCCCTGCAAGGTGCCGACCAGCAACCCCGACAGCCGCCCTGGAACCGCCGGACATCTGAGCTCGTCCAGACCCAGATGATCGCGAAGCGACGAGAAACGCGATACCAGCGCTTCCAGCGGCTTGGCGTGACGTGCCGTCAGCGTTACCGCGATGCGTTGCCCGTCCAGGTGTTGTTCCAGCTCGTCTTCGCTGAGCAGGCTCAACGGCGTGCGTCCGCCGCCCTGCGCCGGATTTGCAAGCAACTCGTCGAAGCTGTCGGCCAGCAGCTGGCGATAGCGCATGACCAGTGCCGCCTCGCGTTGGCGCAACATCGCCAGCGCCTCCTGGTCGGCCAGGCGCGTGCCGGGCGCTTCGAGTTCGATCTGGTGCAGCGCGTGTTCGATCGGGCGATACAGGCCGCGGGTCACCGTACCGAGATGGTCGAGCGCGGTGCGCTTCAGCGCTTCCACGACCAGTGTGGGCGGCTGCGGCGAAGCAAGCACGCCAACACCCGATCCAAATTTGTCGAGGGTTGCATTCATGGGGGGAAGATCTTCTAGAGGTGGACAGCGCGGGGGCCCCTGCCGCGTTACGATGATGCCTGACGCTCCACGGCAGTCTGTGACGCATATCGCAACGTGATCAAACAACCATTGGAATTTCTCGATGCACGTCGTTCCGTCCCTGCAAAGCAATTGCAGGCACCCGGTCCGGACCCATCGACCTTGCTGCGCATGCTCCAATCCGCAGTCCGCGTGCCCGACCACGGCAAGCGCGTTCCGTTCCGTTTCGTGCGCATTGCCGGCGATGCCCGGCCCGCGCTGGGCGAGATCCTGGTGGCGCGCGCACGCGAGCGCGATCCGCTGGTGTCCGACAGCATGCTCGACAAGGATCGCGGCCGTTTCTCGCATGCGCCGCTGGTCATCGCCGTGCTGGCCGCGCTGAGCGAGGACGAGAAGATTCCGGAACAGGAACGCCTGCTGTCCGCCGGTTGCGTCTGCTTCGCCCTGCTGCAGGCAGCGCAGGCGTGCGGCTTTGGCGCGCAATGGTTGACCGGCTGGCCCGCTTACGACGAAAAAATCCGCCAGCGGCTGGGCGTGGCCGGTCACGAAGTGGTCGCGGGCTTCATCCACATCGGCACGCCAGGACTGGTCGTACCCGAACGCGACAGGCCTGATCCAGCTCAATTGCTCAGCGACTGGCGGCCTTGATCCGCCGATGCCGAGCCCGTCGAACCCACCACGCCCCACCCTGTACCTGGTCGATGCCAGCCTCTACATCTTCCGCGCGTGGCATTCGATGCCCGATGAGTTCCGCGATGCCGACGGCTGGCCGACCAACGCCGTGCACGGATTCGCGCGCTTCCTGCTGGAACTGTTGGAACGCGAACGCCCGCAACATATCGTGGTCGCCTTCGACGAGGCGCACGCGTCGTGTTTCCGCAACACGCTGTATCCAGCCTACAAGGCCAACCGCGATCCGGCGCCGGAGGAACTCAGGCACCAGTTCGCCTGGTGCAAGTCCCTGTGCAGCGCATTGGGTCTTGCCGTGCTCGCGCATGGCCAATACGAGGCCGATGACCTGATCGGCACCGCGTTGCACGTGGCGCGCGGCAATGGTTACCGCGGCATCATCGTCTCTGCCGACAAGGATCTGTCGCAATTGCTCGATGAGCACGACGAACAATGGGACTACGCACGCAACCAGCGCTGGAGTGCGTCCGGCGTACGTGCGCGGCATGGCGTGCATGCGCACCAGATCGCGGACTACCTGGCGCTGTGCGGCGACGTGGTCGACAACATTCCCGGCGTGTCCGGCATCGGCCAGAAAACAGCCGCGGGTTTGCTGGCGCATTTCGGCAGTCTGGACGCATTGCTGGCGCGGGTCGAGGAAGTGCCATTCCTGCGTCTGCGTGGCGCGGTGCAGATCGCGGCGAAGTTGCGCGCACAGCGCGAGCAGGTGCTGCTGTACCGGCAGCTGTCGACGATCGCGCTGGATGCACCGTTGCACGATGGTGTACCGCCATTCGCGCGCAATGCCACGTTGCCGGAACCGTTGGTGGCGCTGTGCGAGACCTTGCGATTCGGGCCGATGACGCGCCGGCGCCTGCATACGGCAGCGGGGCTCGCATTCGCCCCGTCGTCTTGATGCGCTGGCGCCACACGTGATTCGTACACGTTGAACCGTTAGCATCGCACCATGAGCGACGAATCAAGAACCGTTTACGAAGGCAACTACCTGCGGATGAAGGTCCGCGGGCAATGGGAATATGCCGAGCGCACGCATGGCAAGGGCATGGCGGTGATCATCATCGCCTTGACGCCCAACGACGACGTGCTGTTCGTCGAGCAGTTCCGTGTGCCGCTGGGCTCCAGGACCATCGAGATGCCTGCAGGCCTGGTCGGCGACGATCACGCGAATGACACGCTCGAAGCTGCGGCGCGACGCGAACTGATCGATGAAACCGGCTGGCAGGCGGACAACGTAGAGGTCTTGCTGATCGGACCGACGTCATCGGGCATGAGCAGCGAACGCATCGCCTTCGTCCGCGCGCGTGCGCTGAAGAAAGTCGGTGAAGGCGGCGGCGTCGGCAGCGAAGACATCACCGTGCACACCGTACCGCGCAGCGAAGCGCCCGCCTGGCTGATGCAGAAGCATCGCGAAGGTTACGAGCTTGATCTCAAGCTGTGGGCGGGTTTGTGGATGATCGAGCACAACCCGGACGGCAGCCGCGCGGATGAGCCGTTGATTTTGTAGGAGCGCAGCTGGGCGCGATGGGCTCTACCGGTAACGCCTCATCGCGCCGAGGTGCGCTCCTACAGAAACCTGGCTTGCACGATTTCTACGCAAACCCATCCGTCGCCCGCACCAGCGCATCCACGTTCTCCACCTCGAACGCCGAATGTCCCGAGGCCGGGCTGATCCTCAGTTCGGATTTCGGCCACGCCTTATGCAACTCCCACGCGTTCGCGATCGGGCAGACCACGTCGTAGCGGCCGTGCACGATGACGCCGGGGATGTCCTGGATCTTGTACGCGTCACGCAGCAGCTGGTCCTCGACCTCGAAGAAGCCGCCGTTGACGAAGTAATGGTTCTCGATGCGTGCGAACGCGAGCGCGAACTCGGCTTCTTCGTGACCGCTGACGAAATCCTTGTCGACGTGCAGGAAGCTGGTCGCGCCTTCCCACACGCTCCACGCGCGCGCGGCGGCGAGGCGCGTGGGTTCGTCTTCGGAGGTCAGCCGTCGGCCGAAGGCTGAAATCAGGTCGTGGCGTTCGACCACGGGGATCGCGTTGATGTAGTGCTCCCACGCGTCCGGGAACAGGCGCGATGCACCTTCCTGGTAAAACCATTCCAGTTCCCAGCGTCGCAGCAGGAAGATGCCGCGCAACACCAGTTCGGTCACGCGTTGCGGATGTGCTTCAGCGTAGGCGAGGGCCAGCGTCGAGCCCCACGAGCCACCAAATACCTGCCATCGATCGATATTCAACTTTTCCCGAAGTTTTTCGATATCGGCGACCAGGTCCCACGTGGTGTTGTCGACCAGGTCCGCATGCGGTGTCGAGCGGCCGCTGCCGCGCTGGTCGAACAGGATGACGCAGTACTTTTCCGGATCGTGGAAACGCCGCATCTTCGGGCTGCAACCTGCGCCGGGGCCGCCGTGCAGCAGCACTACCGGCTTGCCGTCTGGATTGCCGCATTGTTCGTAGTACAGGACGTGGCGGTCATCGACACGCAACGTGCCGGTGTCGAAGGGTTCGATTTCGGGATAGAGGGCGCGCATGAGTTGATCCGGCTGGGGCATGTCGACAGTGTAGCGGCGTGGGAACCGATGAAGATGTGGAGGTGGGGAGGCGAAGTGGTTGGTGGTTGTTCGTTGGCTGAGAAGCAGACCGCTCTTGCTGGTCATGAACAGCAACAAGAAAACCTCAACGCTTCCGACCCAGCGTCACCCGATCCCGATTTTCCAGATCACGTTCGGTTGCGACATCAATGAATCCCGCAGAACGAATCAGTTCGCACACTGCTTCGCCCTGCTCCCACCCGTGCTCCAGCAACAGCCATCCGCCGGGAAGCAGATGCGCGGGCGCGTCGTGGACGATGTTGCGGATTGCGTCGAGGCCATCGGCGCCGGACGACAACGCGCAAGTCGGCTCATAACGCAAATCGCCTTCGTGCAGATGCGGATCGCCGGCGGCGATATAGGGCGGGTTGCTCGCGATCACATCAAATTTTTCATCCGCTATCGGCACCAGCCAGCTACCTTGACGAAAGGCGATGTTGTGGATGCCGAGCCGCTCCGCATTGCCTTGTGCGATTGCAAGCGCGGCTGCGCTTGCGTCCGATGCAACGACATGCGCGCGTGGACGTTCATGCGCCAGCGCCAGTGCAATCGCGCCGCTGCCGGTGCCGAGGTCGGCGACACGGCATTCGATATCCACCGGCAGCCGCGCCAACGCAAGCTCTACCAGCAGTTCGGTTTCCGGGCGCGGGATCAGTGTGTCCGGCGTGACCGCAAGATCGAGCGACCAGAAACCACGCATGCCAATGACGTATGCAACAGGCTCGCCGGACAGACGACGTAGCAGCAGCGACTCGAACCTCGCGATGTCGACTTCGTCCAGCGACTCATCCCGGTGTGTGTACAGCCATGTGCGCGGCTTGCGCAGGGCATGCGCCAGCAGCCATTCCGCATCGACGGCATCGATGCGTTCATGTGCGCGGCCCAGCACTGCATCCAGACGGGTGTTGTCACTCGTAATCATGTGCACATCGTAAGCGTTGGCTGCCGCTGCACCGCGGTCGCCACCTTGCCTTCACTCGATCGCCCCGACCCTGAGCCCATGACCAAGACCCCATTCAGTTTCCGCACGCTCGCCCTCGCCCTCGCTGCGCTCATCTCCACCGGCTGCGAACGCGCGTTCTTCGGTGTCATCAATCGCAGCACGGCCCCGCCGGACAGCAGCGTGGTGTTCGCACCCGCGACTAATTTGTCGCTGGATGTCTACCGTCCGCAAGGCGATGTGACACGACCCGCGCCGGTGGTGGTGTTTTTTTATGGGGGTTCCTGGCAGCGCGGCAGTCGCGACCAGTACCAGTTCGTGGGCCGCCGCCTGGCGCAGAACGGCGTCCTGGCCATCGTTGCCGACTATCGCACCTACCCGCGTGCGGGCTTTCCGGCGTTCATGGACGATGCCGCGCAGGCGGTCGCATGGGCGCAGGAGAATGCCGCGCAATACGGCGGCGATCCGAAACGATTGTTCATCGCAGGTCATTCCGCAGGCGCGCAGATCGCGGCGTTGCTGGGCACCGACAAGCGCTACCTGGCCAAGGCAGGCGTGTCCGAAGGCGACATCGCAGGCGTCATTGGCCTGTCCGGTCCCTACGACTTCGTCATCAACGGACAGTACGAAAAAGTGTTCGGGCCGCCGTCACAATATCCGCTGGCGCAGGCGATCAATTTCGTCGATGGCGACGAGCCGCCGTTTTTGCTGATCCATGGCAATGGCGATCGCGTGGTGGAAGCGCGCGACAGTGTGCAGATGGACGAAAAGCTGAAAGCGCGCGGCGGGCAATCGCGGCTGTTGTTGCTGCCGGATGCCGGTCATTTCACATCGGTCGCGGCGCTCTACGATCCGCAACGATCGCCGACGGTGTTGCCGGCGATTCTGTCCTTCCTGCGCGAATCGCCGCGCACCTGATCTTTTTGCAGGAGCGCACCTGGGCGCGATGAGGCCTTACCGGTAGAGCC
>JAJAYW010000133.1 GCA_026786005.1 Lysobacter sp.
GCTTGGAAGCGTCCACCACCCCCGACATCCTCCACCACGCCGCGCTCGACGCACGCATGGTCAAGGCGGTCCGCGGCATCCGCCTGCTGAGCCTTGTCAGTTGGCCGATGGCATTGCAACAGCCGTTCCTCGATGCGTTCGCGCGCGGGCAGCCGGTGCTACCGAGGGTCGAGTACCCCAAGCACGATTTTTCCGAGGCGCGGCGCGAACTCGATGCGATCCGTAGCGAGGCCGATCCGCAACATCCGCTCGGCATCTACCTGATCGAATCCGCGCGCAGCTGGTCCATCGCGGCCGAGTTGCTGGAAGTGCTCGGCACCAATGCTGTCACCACGCATTCGGTGCGCCTGTTCGGCCGTCCCGAGGAACCTTTGCCTGGCAACGGACCGACCACGCGCGAGGCGGCGCGGCATTTCATCGCCATCGCCAACGAGCTGGACCGCGAATTGCTGGCGCCGTCGGAAGAGGTGGTGATTTCCGCGACGGCGCTGCGGCTTCAATTGCAGGCGGATCTCGATGATTTCTTCGACGCGCGCGTGATCGAAGTCGTACTCGATCCCGAACTGATCGCCAAGGCCGCGGCCGGCGCGACCCGCATCCGCTTGCGCGCCGGCGCGGCCTTCAGCGATTACGACCGTCACCAGCTGCTGCAACACGAAGCCTTCGTGCATTCGCTAACCGCGCTGAACGGTCGCCTGCAGCCGCAACTCCAGAGCTTGTCGTTGTCGTCGCCGCGAACCACCGCCACCCAGGAAGGGCTGGCGACGTTCGCCGAGCAGATCACCGGTTCCATCGACATCGAACGCATGAAACGCGTCAGCCTGCGCATCGAAGCCGTCGCGATGGCGCTGGACGGCGCCGATTTCATTGAAGTGTTTCGCTACTTCCGGGATGCCGGACAGAACGACGTCGAGAGTTTCTCCTCGGCGCAGCGCGTGTTTCGCGGCGTGCCGTTGCATGGTGGCGCGGCGTTCACCAAGGACACCGTGTACCTGCGCGGCCTGGTCGGCGTGCATACGTTCTTCCGCTGGGCGCTGCGGCAGCGCAAGTTGCGCCTGTGCCGGTTGTTGTTTGCAGGCAAGATGACATTGGCGGACGTGCAGCGCTTCGAACCGTTGTTCGAGGCCGGCGTCATCGTCCCGCCGCGCTGGCTGCCGCACTGGGTGGCGCGCGCCAATGGCCTCGCCGGCATGCTTGCGTTCTCGCTGTTTGCCAACAAGATCCGGCTGGACCAGATCGCCGAGGAACAGCCGGTGCAAGACCTGTAACGAAGGCGTTTCCAGACAGGATCGTCAGTTCGTATGTCTGCCTGCACACGCGCCTTTGCCCCATGGAACTTCCTTCGGTCGTATGAGCGCACCCGGGCGCGATGAGGCCGTACCGTTAAAGCCCATCGCGCCCGGGTGCGCTCCTGCAAAAGCGATAAGCCGCCTGCGGGAATCGCCAGCGCGCCACGCTAACGAAGCAGCGTCAACCGCCCATCCGTCTCGATGCGGTAGTCCGCCGCGGTATCGGGTTGCACCAGTTGCACGCGCTGGCCGATGACGATGCCCTGGTAACTGGAAATCTCGTGCGTGAGGCGCTCGAAAATCCATGCATCACCAGCGGTTGCCGGCAGCAGGCGCAGGACGGGTTGTCCGGACTCACGTACCGCATTGGCAAGCGCAGGCGAAAACACTGATTGCACCTCGCCGACGTGGCGCATGCCGCGCATCACATTGACGCCATGCCAGAGGTTGAGGATCGCCAGCACGGCGATGACGGCGCGCCCGCCGCGCCCGGCACGGCTCCAAACCGCGGCAACGACCAGCGCCGTCAGCGCAGCGAAACCGTAGCCGTAATGATTGGTCGATGCGCCCAAGACCAGCACCGGCGCCAGCGCTGCCAGGCCGCCCAACAGGAACGCCGCCAACCAGCGCCAACCCACGCGCGCCAGCACGATCGATAGCGCCAGCCACAACGCCGCCGAAAGCAGCACGCGCTTGTCGCCAATGCCGCGACTCAACGCGTTGCCGGCTTCAAAGACCGCGATGTTGGGCACAAACAGCTGGTATTCGCTCCAGCGCAGCGGAACATGGCCGATGCTCCACACGTAACCCTCCGCCTCCCGAGGCGCGAACAGCAACACCCCGATCCGAAGCATCAGATAGATGGCAACGGGAATCGCCGATGCCACGGTCGCAAGTCCCCATCGCCGTTGCCGGCCACTGAACCACCACATCAGCGCAAGCAATGCCGGGATCGACACCGCAGCCTCCTTGGCCAGCAACGCCACCACCGTCAGCAGCAACGACATCGCAACGATGGCGATGCGGTCTTCGCTGCGCGCCACCACAATCCCGATCACCAGCGCGCAGGTCATCCAGAGCAGGTCGCCGAGGGTGCCGACCCAGCCGTGCACGTACATCGCATACGGTCCGAGCGCGAAGGCCAATGCGCCGAACAGCGCGGCGGGCATCCACATGCCGAGTCGCCGGCCGAATACCGCCAGCAATGCGGCATTGAGCGCGCCCCACGCCACGATCACGGCGTGGAACGCCTGCGGCTGGTCGAACAACGCGCGCGACAGCTGGCTCCACAAAGTGAACGTCAACGGACGGTACTGGAAGGTCTGGATCGCGCCCCAGTCGAACGCGCCGCCCTGCGCCCCGATCGCCGCCCATTGCAACTCGTCGTGGCTGAAATAGCCGGGATTCAACACCAGCGGCAATTGCGCCAGCACCACGATGGCGAACACGGCCAGGGCCACGACGCCAACGCCGACGGAATCAAGCACGGCTGTTGTATCGGCAGGTGTGGCGAGGGTGTTTTTCATAAGCGGATTCTGCGCGAAACAGGCTGCGATAGGCCATGTCATGCCGGTGCCGGTAGAATCGATTGCCCCGTCCTTGCCGTGAAGAACGATGTCCGACAACCCGCCGTCAAACAACGATCTCAAGCAGGCCGCACTCGACTACCACCGCTGCCACCCACCC
>JAJAYW010000134.1 GCA_026786005.1 Lysobacter sp.
GCATCCGGTGGATGCCGCATCGCTGGAACAGGCGATCGGCTTCACCTACACCGACGGCGCCGATCGCACCTTGCCCGCACCAGGCCGCACGCTCAGCTACGACGAGCGCCGGCTCAAGGCGTGGGTGCATTCGGCGCCGCTGACCTTGCCGGAAAACGGCGGCGCGCTGCTGCTGAAAATCGATGCGGGCGTGGTCAGCACCCTCGGCGGAAAAGGCGCCAGCGATGCGCTCGCGTCGAAGGTCGAACTGCCGTCCCTGTACAGCGTCACGGTCGATTCGGTCACGCCGACGCTGGTCGAAAACGATCGCTACGAACCCGAGCAGGTGCTGGTGCTCGAATTCAACCAGGCCATGCGCGATGCCGACGTGTCGCGCGCGGTGCAGGTGCGGCTGTTGCCCGACAGGAATCCGAACCTGCCGGTCAAGAAACAACGCGCGGGTTATGCGTGGTCGCTGTCGGAAGTGGATGCAGCCTTACTGAAACAATCGCCACCAGTCGCGATCTCGTCGATGCCGGCCGAACGTGAGTTCGTGCAGACGCATGCGTTCAAGTATCGCGTGCCGCCGAAGCGTTATCTGTACGTCGAGGTGGCGAAGGGATTGAAATCGTTCGGAGGCTTCCTGCTGGGCAAGCCGCAGCGGCATGTCGTCGAGGTGCCGCCGTATCCCGAATTGCTGCGCTTCGTCGGTGAAGGCGCGCTGTTGTCGTTGCGCGGCGAACGCCGGGTCAGCATCGCCGCGCGCAACGTACCGGGCCTGCGCCTGGAAGTCGCGCGCGTGTTGCCGGGCGCGCTGCACCAGCTGGTGCAGAACAACAATGGCGACTACGCCAACCCCAGTTTCGATTACATCGCCGAGGACAGCCTGGTCGAACGCCAGGAGAAACGCCTCGAGTTCGCCAACATCGATCCATCGAAGACGCGGTACGAAGGCATCGACCTCGGCGGTTTCATCGATCCGGTCAAGCGCGGCGTGTTCCTGCTGAGCCTGCGCACGCTCGATGCCTACGATGCCGCGCGAACACCGCAGCAGACGCTGGCTGACGACGCCGGTTCCGAGCGCGATCGCCGGTTGGTGGTGCTGACCGATCTTGGCGTGGTGCTGAAACGCGCGCTGGGCGGGCAACGCGATGTCTTCGTGCAATCGATCGCCAACGGCACGCCAGTATCGGGTGCGCGCGTGCGCGTGGTGGCGCGCAATGGCGAAACCCTGATCGACGCCGGCACCGATGCCGACGGCCATGCCGCGTTGCCGTCGCTGGAGGCATTCAAGCGCGAGAAGCGGCCGGTGCTGATCACGGTCGAACAGGGCAGCGATCTGTCGTTCCTGCCGATCGACGACGCGGGCCGCGCGCTGGATTATTCGCGCTTTGATGTCGGCGGTGAAGACAATGCGCTGGAAGCCGGCGCGCTGCGCGCGAACCTGTTTTCCGACCGTGGCCTGTACCGTCCGGGCGACACCGTGCATCTGGGCATGATCGTGCGCGCCGCCGACTGGTCGCGGCCGCTGGTCGGCCTGCCGCTGGAACTGGTGTTCACCGATCCGCGCGGCGCGGTCGCGCGTCGTGAGCGGCTGACGCTGGGCGAAGCCGGCTTCGAGAGCATCGACTTCACCCCGCCCGACAGCGCGCCGAGCGGCACGTGGCAGGCGGACCTGTATCTGCTCGGCAAGGACGACGAGCGCACCGCCATCGGCAACACCACCGTGCAGGTGCGCGAGTTCCTGCCCGATACGCTGCGCGTCAACGCGCGGTTCTCCGAGACTGCGAGCGAAGGCTGGGTCAAGCCGGACGGCCTGGCCGCGACGGTGTCGGTCGAAAACCTGTTCGGCACCCCGGCGCAGGATCGCCGCGTCGAAGCCAACCTCGTGTTGCGCCCGGCCTTCCCCGAATTCGCGCGCTGGCCCGGCTGGAAATTCCACGATCCCCAGCACGCCAAGGAGGGTTACGACGAGCCGCTCACCGACGGCAAGACCGATGCCGCCGGCAAGGCCACCTTCGCGTTGAACCTCAACAAGTACGCGCGCGCGACTTACCAGCTGAGCGTGCTGGCGCGCGCGTTCGAGCCGGGTAGCGGACGCAACGTCGCGGCGCAGGCGACCACGCTGGTGTCGAGCAACGATTACCTGATCGGCATCAAGAGCAGTGATGGGCTCGACTACGTCGCGCGCGGCAGCCAACGCAATGTGCAGTTGCTCGCCATCGGGCCCGATGCCAAACCGCGCGCGGTCGACGGCCTGCATGCGGTGCTGGTCGAACGCCGCTTCGTCTCGGTGCTGACCAAGCAGGATTCTGGGCTGTACAAATATGTCTCGCAGGAGCGCCTCGACGTGCGCCGCGACCAGCCGCTGGCGTTCGCCGCCAGCCCGCGTGCATACGCGTTGCCGACCGATGCGCCGGGCGATTTCCGCCTGGAAATTCGCGACGGCAAGGGCAATGCGCTCAACCGCATCGACTATTCGGTCGCGGGCGCAGCCAACCTGACGCGGGCGCTCGACCGCAACGCCGAACTGGCGTTGTCGCTCTCGAAAACCGGTTACGCGCCGGGCGAGGAGATCGAGATCAGCGTGCGCGCGCCATACGCGGGGTCCGGCTTGATCACCATCGAGCGCGACCGCGTCTACGCGCACGCGTGGTTCAAGACCGATACCACCAGTTCTGTGCAGCGCATCCGCGTGCCGAAGGAGTTCGAGGGCAACGGCTACATCAACGTGCAGTTCGTGCGCGATCCGGCGTCCGACGACGTGTTCATGAGTCCGTTGTCGTATGGCGTGGCGCCGTTCACGGTGAACCGCGCCGCGCGCACGCAGCCGTTGACGATCAGCGCGCCGGCGGTGACCAGGCCCGGCACCGCAATTCCGTTGAAGATCAAGACGCAAGGCAAGGCGCGCGTGATCGCGTTCGCGGTCGATGAAGGCATCCTGCAGGTCGCGCGCTACCGGGTTGGCGATCCGCTGGATTTCTTCTTCGCCAAGAAGATGCTGCAGGTGGAGACCACGCAGATCCTCGACCTGATCCTGCCCGAATTCAGTCGCCTCACCGGCATGACGGCGCCGGGCGGCGATGGCGAAGGCAACCTCGCAAAGCACCTCAACCCGTTCAAGCGCAAGTCCGAACAACCGGCGGTGTGGTGGTCGGGTCCGGTCGACGTCGACGGCGAGCGCACCTTGCGGTTCACGCTGCCGGATCATTTCAACGGACGCGTGCGCATCGTGGCCGTGGCCGTCACGCCGCAACGGATCGGCATCGCCGAAACCACGGCGCTGTTGCGCGGCGATTTCGTGCTGACGCCGACGCTGCCGACGCATGTCGCGCCCGGCGATGAATTCGAATTGCCGGTTGGCATCGCCAACACCATCGAAGGCGGTGGCAAGGACCGGCTTCCGATCGAGGTCAGCCTCGGCTTGCCTGCGGTGTTGACGCCGGTGGGTGCGGCCGCCGCGAAAATTGCACTGGCGCCGGGCACCGAAGGCACTGCGCGGCTGCGCGTGCGCGTCGGCCATCGCCTCGGACCCGTCGCGATCGTGGTTCGCGCAAAGAGCGGTCGCTACAGCGCGCAGCGGCGCATCGAGTTGTCGGTGCGACCGGCGACGGTCATGCGGCAGGATGTGCGCGTGGGCAGCAGCAAACGCACACTGGAATTGAAAAACCTGCGGGTGATGTACAACCAGCGTGCGCGACGGCAACTGGCCGCATCGACCTCGCCGTTCGTCGCCGTCGACGGGCTCGCCGCTTACCTGCAGGACTATCCGCACCTGTGCACCGAGCAGGTCGTCAGCGCGGCGATGCCCGGACTGGTGCACGCGGCGCATCCGGAATTCGGTTTGCTGGCAGGCAGCAGCAAGCACGGCCAGGTGATGGACGTGCTGCGCACGCGGCAGAACGGTGAGGGCGGATTCGGGAGTTGGCTGGCGACACCCGATGTCGATCCCTTCGTCTCCGCATACGCGGTGTTGTACCTGGTCGAGGCGCGCGAGCGCGGGCAGGCCGTGCCGCAGGATGCGCTGGCGGCGGGCAATCGCCATTTGCAGGCGATTGCGGCCGATCCGGCGTTGAAGGAGTTCCACGAACTGCGGGCGCGCGCCTTGGCGGTGTACCTGCTGATCCGCCAGGGCCAGACCGCTAGCAACCTGCTCAGCGCGGTGCACGAGCAACTCAAACGCGACTATCCCAAGCGCTGGTTGCAGGACGATGCCACGGTGATGCTGATCGCATCGAGTTATCGCTTGCTGCAGCAGGATCGTCCGGCGTTGACGCTGGCACGCGCTGCGCTGAAACGCGTCAATGCGGTGAAGCCCGCGCAGGATTTCGGTTACGACGACTACTACGACCCCGGCATCGCGCAGGGCTGGTCGATTTATCTCGCGCAGAAACATTTCCCGGCCGAGGCGGCGAAGTTGTCGGCGGCCGCGATCGAACGCCTGCTCGAACCGTTGCGCAGCGAGCGTTACAACACCTTGTCGTCCGCGCTGACCATCCTCGCGCTGGAAGCCTACGGCGCGTCGCGTCCGCAGGCGTTGCCCGGCTTGCAGGCCGTTGCGGCCGATGGCCAGGCGCGCGCGTTTGGTGAAGCGGTGGGCTTGTTGCGCCGCGGACAGTTCACTGGCGGCGATCGTGCACTGCGGGTGTTGCCCGCGGCAGCAACGACGGCGTGGTACGCGCTGACGCAATCGGGCTTCGATCGCAGGCCCACACCGGCCGTGCAGAACCGCGGACTCGAAGTGATCCGAGATTATCTCGATGCGCAAGACAAACCGGTGACAGAGATCGCACTTGGCGCGGAAGTGACCGTGCGGCTGCGCATCCGCGCGCTCGGCGCGAAGGCGCGCGGCGACATCGCCATCGTCGACCTGCTGCCGGGCGGTTTCGAGACGGTGATGCAATTGCCGCCGCCGGCCGCATCCGCCAATTCGGACGAGGACGGCGACGGTGAGCCGGAGCCACCGCAGGCGACGCTGGCACTGCCCGGCGCGACGTTCGTGCCCGAACACGTCGAGCCGCGCGAGGATCGCGTGCTGCTGTACGGCAACGTCGGCGCCGAAGTGCGCGAGTACCGCTATCGCATCCGCGCCGGCAACGCCGGCCGCTATGCCGTGCCGCAGATCCACGCTGAATCGATGTACGAACGCGCCGTGTACGCACAGGGCGCGCCGGGCGCCGCGCTGACGGTGCGCGCACCGACGAAATGAATGCCGTTGCGCAGGCGCCGCGTGTACCCGGCCGATGGCGGCGTTGGGTGCGGCGGAGCCTGGTCGTCGTCGCGGTGCTGTTGGCTTGCGCGGTGGCAATCCGTCTGTGGCCGCATCGCCCGCTGTCGCAGGACCTGCCGCAATCGGTCGCCGTCCACGACCGCAACGGTGCATTGCTGCGGCTCGCACTCGCCGACGATGAGCGCTACCGCTTGTGGCTGCCGCTCTCCGACATCGCGCCAACCTCGATCGAAGCGGTGTTGCTGCACGAAGATGCTTGGTTCCGCCGCCATCCCGGCATCAATCCCGCCAGCATCGTGCGCGCGGCATGGAGCACGTATGCGCGCGGCCATCCTCGCATCGGCGGCTCGACCATCACCATGCAACTGGCACGCCTGCGCTGGCGGCTGCGCACGCACACGCCGGGCGGCAAATTGCAGCAGATGCTGCGCGCGGTGCAGCTGGAACTTTGCTA
>JAJAYW010000135.1 GCA_026786005.1 Lysobacter sp.
CAGCTGGGAGAGCGCCACGTTCGCATCGTGGAGGTCAGGGGTTCGATCCCCCTCCGCTCCACCATGATCTGGAAGCGGCGCCCTTGTGGCGCCGTTTTTGTTTCAGGTTGATAGGGCCAGGTCGATGCGCGGTTTGGTCTGCGATAATCCGTCCCCTCAGGCTCCGTAGCTCAGCTGGATAGAGCGTCCCCCTCCTAAGGGGAAGGTCGTGCGTTCGAATCGCGCCGGGGCCGCCATCCATCCCGAATCATCCTGCAAGACCGGGGATGCAGGAGTTTTTCACCGCATGTGTCCAAGCAAAGCCACCGACGGGTCGCAACGGGGCTGGATCATCCCGATCGGTGGCGCAGAAGACAGGGAAACGCGTCGCCGCATCCTCAAGCGGTTCGTCCGCCTGTGCGGCGGGCGCGACGCGCACATCGTCATCATTCCGACCGCGAGCCGCTTGGCCGATACCGGGCAAAAATATCAGGAGCTGTTCGAGCGTCTCGAAGCCGGCAGCTCCTCTTCGGTCGATTTCGCAACGCGCGAGGATTGCGAACGCGATGACTACCTCCGCATCCTCGAAAGCGCCGATGGCATTTTTTTCACTGGTGGTAACCAGTTGCGGATCTCGACGATCCTCGGCGGCACCAGCGCGGCGAAACTGATCCGCAAGAAAAATGCGCATGGCGTGCCCGTGGCCGGCACCAGCGCCGGCGCCAGCGTACTCAGCGAGCACATGATCGCGTTCGGCAAGGAGGGCTCGTCGCCCCGCGCCGGCAGCGTGCGGCTCGCGCCCGGTCTGGGCCTGACCAACCGTTTCATCATCGACCAGCATTTCCGCCAGCGCGATCGCCTCGGTCGGCTGGTCGCCGCACTGGCCTACAACCCATTCGCCATCGGCATTGGTCTGGATGAAGACACCGCAGCATTCATCGGTCCCGACAACACGCTGGAGGTGGAAGGCAGCGGCGCGTTGACGGTGGTCGATGCCTCCAACCTGCAATTCTCGTCGATGGCGGACGTGTCGCAGAGCCAGCCCGTGTGCCTGCTTGGCCTCACGGTGCATCTACTGGTTGCCGGTGCAACCTACAACCTGCATACGCGCCAAGCTTCGCCCGGTACGTTGCTCACCACCAAAGAATGATCGTAGCGTGAGCCTTGGCCCCCCCGCTCTGGATCTCGTCGGTTACGCTCAGTGGGCCAGGGCCCACCCTACGCGTCATGTGTTTTCCCAAATTAACGAGGTACGCATGCGTGTCCTGAATCGCACCGTCTATGTCGGGCCGTCCCTGTACGCCCACTTCCCAGTCATCAAGCTCGAACTCGATCTCGGCGAGTTGGAAACATGGCCCACCGGCCGGCTCGGTAGCGATTTCATCGATGGCCTGGTCGCGGCATTGCCGACGCTGGCCGAACACGGATGCTCGTATCGCGAACCTGGCGGTTTTATCCGCCGCATGCGCGAAGGCGAAGGCACCTGGCTTGGCCATGTGCTGGAACACGTCGCGATCGAATTGCAGAACATCGCCGGCGAAGACGTCACCTTCGGCAAGACCCGCAGCGTCGCCGACGGCCGTTCCGGCGTCTACAACGTGGTCTACGAATACGCGCAGAATGAAGAAGGCATCGCGGCCGGCGATCTGGCGCTGAGGTTGCTGTGCTCACTGCTGCCTGCCGATCTATGTCCTGTCGGCAGCGTGCCGGACGACTGGGAATGGGATGCGGCGCGCGACGACTTCATCCGTTACGCGCAACGCCGCGCGCTCGGTCCATCGACCGCATCGCTGGTGCGCGCCGCGGAGGAACGCGGCATCCCGTGGTTGCGCTTGAACCAGCAGTCCCTGCTGCAACTGGGTCACGGCAAGTACCAGCAGCGCATCCAGGCCACGGTCAGCGGCCGCACGCCGTACATCGCCGTCGAACTTGCCAGCGACAAGGAAGAAACCAACAAGATCCTCGGCGCGCTCGGACTGCCGGTGCCGCGGCAGGAGCTGGTCAACGAACAGACCGATGCACTGAAGGCCGCGAGAAAACTCGGCGGGCCGGTCGTGCTCAAACCCTATAACGGCAACCACGGCCGCGGCATCACCATCAACGTCATCGAGGACGACGACATCCGTGCCGGTTACCAGGCGGCACTGGAACATTCCAGTTCGGTGATCGTCGAAACGTTCGTGCCCGGCGACGACCATCGCTTGCTGGTGATCAACGGCGAACTGATCGCCGCGACTCGGCGCACACCCGGACATGTCATCGGTGATGGCAAGCAGACCGTTTCAGAGCTGGTCGAGATCGTCAACCAGGATCCGCGCCGCGGCGTCGGCCACGAGAAAGTGCTGACACGGCTGGAGCTGGATGCACAGGCTGCACTGATGCTGGAACGCGTCGGCTACACCGCGGACTCCGTGCCGAAGGAAGGCGAAATCGTGCCGCTACGTTCCACCGCCAATCTTTCCACCGGAGGCACAGCGACCGATGTCACCGACATCATCCATCCCGACAACCGCGACATGGCGGTGCGCGCGGTGCGTGCGATCGGGCTGGACATCGGCGGTGTCGATTTCATTTCGCCCAACATCGCCGAGAGCTATAAATCCATCGGCGGCGCGATCTGCGAAGTCAACGCTGCGCCCGGCTTCCGCATGCACGTCGCGCCCAGCGAAGGCACGCCGCGCGATGCCGCCGGCCCGGTCATCGACATGTTGTTCCCGACCGGCACGCCGTCACGGGTGCCGATCGCCGCGATTACCGGCACCAACGGCAAGACCACCACCGCGCGCATGCTGGCGCACATCGCCAAGATGGGCGGTTACACGCCGGGACTGACCACCACCGATGGCGTCTACATCGACGGCCAACGCACCGTCGAAGGCGACATGACCGGGCCGGTGTCCACGCGCATGGTGTTGTCGGATCCGCAAATCGACCTGGCGGTGCTCGAAATTGCGCGTGGCGGCCTGGTGCGCGCCGGCATGGGCGTGCCCGAAGTCGATGTTGGCGCAGTGATCAACGTGCAATCCGACCATCTTGGCTTGAAGGGCATCGACACGCTGGAGCAACTGGCCGAGGTCAAGCGCGTCGTCGTCGAAGTTGCGCGCGAATGCGCGGTGCTCAACGCCGACGATCCGAACGTGTTGAAGATGTCCGCGTACACCGACGCAAAAACAATCTGCTACGTGACCATGAATCCTTCGCACACGCTGGTGCGCGAACACATCCGCGCAGGCGGTCGTGCGTGCGCGCTGGAAGCGGGCATCAACGGCCACATGATCACCTTGTACGACAAGGGCAGCCACATCCCACTGCTGTGGACCCACTTGATCCCGGCGACGCTGGAAGGCCGCGCATTGCACAACGTGCAGAACGCGATGGTGGCCGCGGCAATGGGTTTTTCGCTTGGCATCAAGCTCGACGCCATCCGCCAGGGCTTGCGCACGTTCGACACCAGTTTCTTCCAGGCACCGGGCCGCATGAACGTGTTCAACGAGCATCCGTTCAAGGTGCTGATGGATTACGGGCACAACGCACACGCGGTCGCGGCCATGGCCGACCTCGCGCAACGCCTCGACACCACCGGCAAACGCATCGTCGTCGTCACCGCTCCGGGTGATCGGCGCGACGAGGACCTGCACGCAATCGCGCAAGCCGTCGCCGGCCGTTTCGATCACTACATCTGCCGTCGCGACGATGGCCTGCGCGGCCGCGATGGCGACGAAGTGCCGCGGATCATGTCGAAGGCACTGCAGGAAGCAGGCGTGGCCGCCGATGCGATCACGATGATCCCGGATGAGCAGCAAGCGGTCGATGCGGCACTGCGCATGGCGCAGCCCGGCGACCTGGTGCTGATGTTCGCCGATGCCCTGGCGCGCACATGGAAGCAGATCACCAAGTTCCATGTCGAAGGTGCGCCCGTCTCTGCTCCGCAACGCATGGAAATCCCGCTGCCGCAACTCGCGCAGGACGAAACGGCATTCACGGCGATGGAAGGCGTGATCCGCGACGGCCGTGGCCTGCGCTTCGAGCGCGAGATCGACGACTGAGCATGGCGTCTCCACCGTTCGACGAATCACGGCGCCTGACCGGCTGCAATCCCTATTTCGCCGGTATTGGCGCGGCGCTGGAAACGCTCGGACCAGTGCCGGACGATGCTGCGCTCGCGCGTTGGCGCGAACATATTGCGCTGGCATGTGAAACGCTGGGTTGGCCGATTGGCGAGGTAATTGTTCGCGGGCATGCAACGGGGGCGTCGTTGGCCTTTGCCGCACCTGCAGATCAGTTGTACGCAGCAACTGAAGTCAACGAATGGGCATGGAGTGCCGCTCTTGCTCTTGCCCTTCCCTTCTCCCCTCGGGAGAAGGTGCCCGAAGGGCGGATGAGGGCGCTTCCCTTCAGCCCACATGCTCCCTACGCAGAAAACACGCTCGCATTCGCCCGTCAGCTTCGAAAAAATTCAACCGATAGCGAACAATTGATATGGTCAATGCTGCGAAGCCGCCGCATGCACGACCAGAAATTCCGGCGTCAATATGCAGTCGAACCCTATGTTCTTGATTTTTACTGCCACGAGCTGAAGTTGGCAGTGGAGATCGATGGCGGGCAGCACAACATCGGCGAAAATGTCGCTCATGACAGAAGACGTGATGACTTCATGGTGCAGCGTGGTATTACGACGCTTCGTTACTGGAATCACGACGTTCTTGAGCGTACCGCGGATGTTCTGGCCGATATCTGGGCACAAGTCGATGCTTGCCTGAAGGTCACCGATACTGCGACCGGAAAGTCCCCGCCCTCATCCGCCTTGCGGGCACCTTCTCCCGAAGGGAGAAGGAAACAGCCCGCACTTCAAGACTTTGCTCCCGAAGTCAAGAATAGTCAGCAGATCGACATTGCCGGAACGAACTACCTTGCGCCTGGCCATGCCGCATTTTTGGATACCGACTCGGCGATGCAGACGTTGCGTCTACTTGCGCAGGCCGAAGCAAAACCCTCTTTGACTGCGCTGCTGCACGAAGCCCAAGCCCGCAACCTCCCCGCCCTGCCCGACGACGAATTCCTCACCCTCGGCGAAGGCATCGGCAGCCAGACCTGGTCGATCGATGCGCTTCCGGCTCCGGCCGATGTTGACTGGAATGCGTTGCACGCAATCCCAATCGCACTGGTCACCGGCTCCAACGGAAAAACGACCACCGTGCGCGCGCTCGCTGCGATCTGTCGCGCGCATCGCTGGCGCACCGCGCACAGCTGCACCGATGGCGTCTTCGTCGATGGCGAGACACTCGAAGCCGGCGATTTTTCCGGTCCAAGCGGCGCACGTACGGCCCTGCGCGCGGCCGATGTCGAAGCCGCCGTACTGGAAGCAGCGCGTGGCGGCATCCTGCGACGCGGGCTTGCCGTGTGTCATGCGCAGGCGGCCATCGTCACCAATATCAGCCCGGATCATTTCGGCGAATACGGTATCCACTCGCTCAATGATCTCGCGCAGGTCAAGCTGACCGTTGCGCGTGCGATTCACACCGACGGCCTACTGGTATTGAATGCCGACGATGAAGTGCTGTTACGACTCGCCGACGACCTCACCTGCCCGATCGGTTGGTTTTCACTGGATGCCGCACATCCGCGACTCATCGCGCATCAAAAAAACAGCGGTGCGACCTGCGCACCCCGCGATGGCCATCTTTATCTCCACCGCGATGGCATCGAACACGATCTCGGAATCGTCGCAGACATGCCACTAAGTTTCGGTGGGCACGCGGCCTACAACGTCGCCAATCTTGCCGCAGCATTGCTGGGTGCGACTGCGCTGGGCATTCCCGCAACTACCATCGCCCGGACGCTCCATCATTTTGGCGAAGCCCCGGGTGACAATCCCGGCCGCATGCAGCGCTGGGCACTTGGCGGTCTGCGCGTGGTGCTGGACTACGCGCACAACGTCGATGGCCTGCGGGTGCTGATGAAAAGCGCCGATGCCGCGCGCGGCGACGGCCGTCTCGCGCTGGTGCTGGGCCATGCCGGCAATCGCGAAGACAAGGACTATCGCGCGCTCGCCGCCATTGCTGCCGAATACCGACCCGACCTGATCGTGCTGAAGGACATCGACGATTACCTGCGCGGCCGCGAGCCGGGCGAGATCGCCGGAATCATGCGCGAAGCCCTGCTGAAGAATGGCATTCCGGACAGCAGCATTACGATCGAACTGGATGAAACCAGGGCTGCGCTCGACACGTTGCTCTGGGCCAAATCAGGCGACCTGTTGGTGTTGCCGATCCACAGCACCACGGCCCGCGACAAGCTGACCGCGCTGCTCGACGGCCTGCAACAGCAACGCTGGCAGCCCGGGTCACCACTGCCGATCGACGCTCCCTCGTAGAGCGGAGCTTGCTCCGCTGCTTTTTTTAGTCGAACTTTCAGTTCGCCGCGATGCCTGCGTTCTTCTCCCATCGGGAGAAGATGTCGCGCCAGCGACAGGTGAGGGCGGGAGCGTGACTTGTCACGGAACCTCTACCGCGGCCTGAAAGACCACGCCCTCATCCGCCCTTCGGGCACCTTCTCCCGAGGGGAGAAGGAAAAGCGCCGGTCGATGCGGCCGCCAAACCCGCTAAAATGCCGCCCTGCCTGTTGCAAAAAAAGCCCGCGCCGCGCGCGGCGAGATACCCCCAGGAGTCCCCATGTCCCAGAACATCCTCGAGGCGCTCGGCCTCGATGCCGCCCACTCGGGCACCTATCTCGGCAACGGCGAATGGTCGAAGACCAGCGATGCCGGCGTCATCGAACCGATCAACCCCAGCAATGGCGACATCCTCGCCCGCGTGCAGGCCTCGTCGCAGGAGGATTACGACACCATCGTCGAGCGCGCCCAGGCTGCGTTCAAGGTCTGGCGGACCACGCCCGCGCCGCGTCGTGGCGAAGCCGTCCGCCTGTGCGCCGAAGCACTGCGCGCCAACAAGGACGCGCTCGGCTCGCTGGTCGCGCTGGAAATGGGCAAAAGCAAGCCCGAGGGCGATGGCGAAGTGCAGGAGATGATCGATATCGGCGAATTCTCCGTCGGCCTGTCGCGGCAGTTGTACGGCCTGACCATGCATTCCGAACGCCCCGGCCATCGCATGTACGAGCAGTGGCACCCGCTCGGGATAGTGGGGGTGATCTCGGCGTTCAATTTCCCCGTCGCGGTGTGGGCGTGGAACAGTTTCGTCGCCGCGGTCTGCGGCAACATAACCATCTGGAAGCCGTCGCCAAAGACGCCGCTATCGGCGATAGCGTCGATGAAAATCTGCAAAGATGCACTCGCGGCCGGTGGTTTTCCGGACCTGTTCTTC
>JAJAYW010000136.1 GCA_026786005.1 Lysobacter sp.
GCCAAGCGACGCAGCACGCGGATCGGCGCGAGCGCCGGTTTCAGCCTGCGCCGCAGCGCTGCGTGCCGCCCCCCGGCACGGAATGGCCCGCAGGAGTTCAATCCGCATGCAGCGTGGCCGCGGGGATGACGCGGGGAACGGCGAATTGAAGTACAACGCTGGGCAGGCGCCGCCACCCGCCGCCAGGAACTCGACGGCCATGGATGCATCCGGTCATGTTCGCCCCACCGTCCGCATCCCGCGCGCCATCTGGGCGCTGGGCTTCGTCAGCCTGTTCATGGATGCCAGCTCCGAGCTGGTGCATAGCCTGTTGCCGGTGTATCTCGCCGGCACGCTGGGGGCGAGTGCATTCGCGATCGGCATGATCGAAGGTACGGCCGAGGCGTTGGCGTTGATCGTCAAGGTGTTTTCCGGTTACCTCAGCGATGCCCTCGGCAAGCGCAAGCCGCTGGTGCTGCTGGGCTACGGTTTGGCAGCAGTGGTCAAGCCATTGTTTCCGCTCGCCGGCAGTGTCGGCATGGTGGTCACGGCGCGTTTCATCGACCGCATCGGCAAGGGCATCCGTGGCGCACCACGTGACGCGCTGATTGGCGACCTCGCACCACCGGAAGTGCGCGGTGCCAGCTTCGGCCTTCGCCAGTCGATGGACACGGTGGGTGCGGTGATCGGGCCGCTGCTGGCGATCGGGTTGATGCTCGTGTTCGTCGGCGACATCCGCACGGTGTTGTGGTTCGCGGTGCCGCCGGCAGTGATCGCGGTGGCGCTGGTGCTGTTCGCGGTGCGTGAACCTGCCGACAGCGTGCAGAAGGCGGCCCGGTTGCCGATCAGTCGCGCCGGGTTGGCGAGCCTGGGGTCGCCGTACTGGCGGATCGTGGTGGTCGGCGGATTGTTGTCACTGGCGCGCTTCAGCGAGGCGTTCCTGGTATTGCGCGCAAGCGAACGCGGCCTGTCCAACAGCTACGTGCCCTTGGTGCTGGTGGTGATGAGCCTGGTCTACACGCTGACGGCCTACCCGGCGGGGCGCCTGTCCGATCGTATGTCCAGGCGATCGCTGTTGCTGGTCGGCATCGCGTTGCTGATCGCCGCGGACGCGGTGCTTGCGGTCGCGCAGACGCCGGTTGTGGTGTTCGCCGGGGTCGCATTGTGGGGCGCGCACATGGGCATGACGCAGGGGCTGCTGGCCACGCTGATCGCGGATGTCGCGCCGCCGCAACATCGTGGCACGGCGTTCGGCATGTTCAACCTCGCCTCGGGCATTGCGCTGCTCGTCGCCAGCGCATTGGCCGGATTGTTGTGGGACCAGGGCGGCGCATCATTGACGTTCGTTGTCGGCGGATGCATCGCGGCGTTGGCCTGGCTTGCGGCGCTGGTCGTGCTACCGGCATCGGCTACGATGCGGGCCGCATAGATGCTGCCGAAATAAATGTCGTCGAACTGGTTGTTGGCCTCGCACCGCACTCACGAGTAGAGAGCTACGGTTTCGTTTCACGCGATTGCGCCACTGGAAGTAATGCCATGACAACAAGCTCGCAACAAACGGTGCTGACCGACGACGAGATCGCCTGCCTGCGCGAACTCGCGAAGGGCATCGCAAAGCCGGCCGACAACGCTGAACTGTGCGCGTTGGTGGCGAAGGGCATGGTCGAACCGCAATCGGCCGGATGCAGGCTGACACCGGCCGGGATGCATGCAGTGAATGTTTCAGGGCCGGGGAAGGTGCCCGGCCTCGACACATGATTAGTGTCCGGCCGTAGTCTTCCCAACGGCTCACCGGAAAAATGACATGTCCACGATTGAAAAAGATCGCAACATACTCACGCTCATCAATGTTTTCGCCGTCGCGCCGGACAAGCAGCAAGAGCTTGTGGCGCTTCTCATCGATGCCACGCAACAAACAATGAAGCGCCTTCCAGGCTTCATTTCAGCCAATATCCATTGCAGTCTGGACGGAAAGAAGGCTGTTAACTACGCCCAGTGGGAGAGCATGGCTGACTTTGAAGCCATGCGTAAAAATCCGGAAGCAAGGCCGCACATGCAGGCAGCTGCGGCGCTGGCGCAGTTCGATCCGATCCTGTGTGAGGTCTCTAATGCCCTGAGCGCCGAGTGAAGTTTGTTTGTATCGAGCGGCCTGAATGCATGCAAGCCGAAGCCGCTTGGCGCCAGCTCGATTCAGGCGTTGGCCATCCCTGTCTCGCTGGTCCCGGAAGCAAACAAAGATCCTGCGTGTTTTCGGTTTAGGCTAAGCCGATGGATGCCTGCAACACTGTGCCGTTGCCGTTGCGCGAATCCCTCACTGACGCGGACCGGCTCGCCCGCGCCCATGCGTTCGCTGAGGAACTCGCAAACCGCCGCACCGTCCGCGACTATTCGCCCAAGCCGGTGCCGCGCGACATCATCGAAGCCTGTCTGCGCGCCGCTGGCACCGCGCCGAGTGGGGCCAACCAGCAGCCGTGGCGATTCGTCGCGGTGCAGGGCGCGGAGATCAAGCGACGTATCCGCGAAGCCGCCGAGGCTGAAGAACGCGAGTTCTACGCGCACCGTGCGCCGGATGCATGGCTGCAGGCGTTGGCAGCGTTGGGTACCGACGCGGACAAACGTTTCCTGGAGATCGCGCCGTGGCTGATCGTGGTGTTCTATGAGCGCTACGGCGTCGATGCCGACGGCAACAAGCACAAGCGCTATTACCCGCATGAGTCGGTCGGCATCGCCACCGGCCTGTTGATCGCCGCACTGCATCGCGCCGGGTTGGCGACGCTGACCCATACGCCGAGCCCGATGGGCTTTCTCAACAAGATCGTCGGCCGCCCGCGCAACGAGATGCCGTACCTGTTGCTGGTAGTCGGTCATCCAGCGGATGGATGTCGTGTGCCGGACATACAGCGCTTACCGCTGCAGGCATACACGAGCTTTTTGTGAGTAGAGGGGTCAGGTAATTTCGACGCACCGTGCATGACATCGTCTGATGTCTGATGTCTGATGTCTGATGTCTGATGTCTGATGTCTGATGTCTGATGTCGTGTAGGAGGGACTTCAGCCCCGGCGCTGTGGAGTTGCGAGCGTAGGGTCGAAGCCCCTCCCACAGGTTGTACAGTTGCCGTCATGCTGATCGCACCGATTGTTCTTCCCATCGAACAACGCGCCGCCCTTGAAGCGGCTTATGCAACTCCGCCGCGCCCGTATCACAACATGCGCCATGTGGATGCAGTGCTGGAACACTATGGCGACCTTGCGAGCGGACCAGGTTGGACAGACGCGGCCGAGGTCTTTGTGGCCGTGCTGTACCACGATGCGATCTATAAAGCAGGCCGCAAGGACAACGAGGCGCGTTCGGCGGAACTTGCCATCGCACACATCGCACGCTGGCTGCCCGATGCCGGCATCGACGTCGTCCGCGTCGCCGAATTGATCAACCTCACCGCGCGGCATGGGCAGCTCACGCCCACGGATTTCGGCAACGATGCGCGGTCGCTGGACAGCAGGCATTTCCTCGATTGCGACATGGCCATCCTCGGCGCAGAGCCTTCTGCCTTCGACGCTTACGACCGCGGCATCGCGGCCGAATACCGCGGCCATGTGCCCGCATTCGTCTACAGGCTCAACCGCCGTCGTTTCCTCAAGAAGCTGCTGGGCCGTGAGCGCATTTTCCTCAGCGAATTCTTCCATGATCGATTCGATGCAGCAGCGCGTTCCAACTTGCGTCGAGCAATCAACGAGAAGCGCTGACGTGAAATCTTGCAAGGATGTTATTTCTACCGCGGCCGATCCGAAGCCGGAACCTCCACTTGCGCCCAATGCCGGCGACTGTTGCGGCGAAGGCTGCGCGCACTGCGTGCTTGATCTGTACGACGCGGCCCTGGAGCGTTACGAGGCTGAACTTGCGGAGTGGCAGGTGCGACGACACGTGGATTAGGACTTCGTGTTTTCTACGCCTGTGTGCTCCAGTCATTCCCTCGTTCACTGCAATACAACGGTCATGCAACTGACATACCGTCCGCGGCATGGACATCCTCATGTTGTCGGACGTGTATTTCCCGCGGGTCAATGGCGTGTCGTCGTCGATCCGCACATATGCCCGCGCGCTGGTGGCGATGGGACATCGCGTCACCCTGGTCGCGCCCGGGTATGGACCGGAGAGTGCGCATCACGGGCACGATGACGACTTCGAGGTCATCCGCCTGCCGTCGCGCACCATTTTCTTCGATCCCGAGGACCGGTTGATCAAGGCATCGGCGCTGCGCGCGATCCTGCCGGCATTGGCGGCGCGCCACTGGGACGTGATCCACATCCACACGCCGTTCAGCGCGCACGCGCTGGGCGTGAAGCTGGCGAAACGCACCGACCGTCCGACCGTCGAGACCTATCACACATATTTCGAGGAGTACGTCGCCCACTATTTGCCGTGGTTGCCGTCACCGCTGCTGCACGTGTTCGCGCGGCGTGTCTCGCGCAAGCTATGTCATGAGGTCGATCATCTGATCGTGCCGAGCCAGCAGATGGTGGATGTGCTGCAACGCTACGGCATCGAGACGCCATCGACGGTATTGCCGACCGGACTGGCGCTGGACGAATTCACTGGCGGCGACGGCGCACGCTTCCGCGCGCAACACGGCATCAATGCGGGGCAGCCGACACTGGTGACGGTGAGCCGCTTGGCGGTCGAGAAGAACATTGCTTTCCTGTTGCAGGTTGCGCAGCGGCTGGTCGCGGAGTTTCCATCGCTGTTGTTCATCATTGCGGGCGAGGGACCCGATGCGCGACGCCTGAAGAAAATCGGGGCAGCCTTGGGGCTGCAGAACAACGTGCGCTTCTTCGGCAACCTCGATCGCCGCACGTCGCTGCTCGACTGCTACCGCGCCGGCGATGTGTTCGTGTTTTCATCGCCCACCGAAACGCAGGGCCTGGTGTTGATCGAGGCGATGGCGCTGGGTGTCCCGATCGTGTCAACGGCGGTGATGGGCACCGCCACGGTGTTGCGCGATGCGCGCAGCGCCGTGATTGCCGATGAGGATGTGGATTCATTTGCCAACACGGTTGCACAGGTGCTGCGCGATCCTGTGCGCCGCGAGGCCTTGTCCGCGGCAGGCCCGCAGGATGCACAGGCCTGGAGTACGGATGTGCTCATGCACAAGGCCGAGACGTTGTATGCGCGATTGGCCTCATCGAGTCCAGTGTCGATACCGCCGCAACCGATGACCGAAGCGGCACAAGCCAGCGATTGATCTTGCCGGGACGAGTATTCGTAGCCCGGATAACCCCGGACTTGATCCGGGGGCATCCGGGGCTCTTCTTGACGTGACAAACATCCCCGGGCGGCCTGTGGCCTTACCCGGGCTACGCACTCACGCCGCAAGGGGCGGGGTATCGACCCAGAAGGGAATGATCAGCAAAAAACCTCATATTCCGGCGGCAAGAATGCGCTGACGCTATGATCCTGCCATGAAAATCAAGCGCGCTTGCCTCGCCATCGGTGTGTCGCTACTGACGGTCACCGCCCACGCCCAGCAGCCCAAGCTGAGCGATTACACAAAAAGTTCCGGCAGCCCGCGCGCGCCGGAACAACTGGCGGTGGTATTCGAGAACGCCGACCTGCAATTCCGCGTCGATCCCGCCAGGCGCACGCTCACTGGCGACGCGGCGCTGACCTTCCAGGCAACGGCGCCGTTGTTGCGCGGGGTGGTGGACCTGGATCGCAATCTCGCGATTGCGTCGGTCGCTGTCGATGAGCAAACGCTGGCGAAAAACGCATACAGCAATCCCGACGGCCGCCTGTCGATCACCTTGCCCAAGCCACTGGCGACAGGTGAGCGCACGACGGTACGTATCCGCTATGGAGGCAAGCCGCACGTGGCGACGCGCGCGCCATGGGATGGCGGTTTCGTCTGGGC
This sequence comes from Lysobacter sp., assembly GCA_026786005.1. Taxonomy (GTDB): domain Bacteria; phylum Pseudomonadota; class Gammaproteobacteria; order Xanthomonadales; family Xanthomonadaceae; genus JALYOU01. The sequence continues at coordinate 5,886 of JAJAYW010000136.1, forward strand.
CAAGGCGCCGACCGGCGAGCCCTGGATCGCGACGGCCGTGCAGGGCGAGGGCTGCGACCTGTTCTGGCCGTGCATCGATCATCCGCAGGGCGAGCCGTTGCGGGTCGACCAGCACATCACCGTGCCGGCGCCGCTGGTCGCGGCCGGCAACGGCATCGCGATGGGCATGCAGGAGAACGTGCAGGAGGGCAGGGGTTGGCGCACCTATCACTGGCGCACGGAAAATCCGAACACCTACGCGATCGCGCTCAACATCGGCCCGTACGAATTGCTGCAGGCCAATTACAAGAGTCGCTACGGCAACGTCATCCCGTTGCGGTTCTGGCACCTGCGTGGCAATGCGGCGCAGGCGCGCCAGTTGTTCGCAGAATTTCCGTTGATGCTGGATTTCTTCGAAAGCACCATCGGCCCGTATCCGTACGCAAGCGAAAAGATGGGCGTGGTGGAGACGCCGCACCTGGGCATGGAACACCAGACGATCAATGCCTATGGCAACGAATACAAGAAAAGCGAATACGGCTACGACTGGCTGCTGCAGCACGAGTTCGCGCACGAATGGTTCGGCAACCAGCTGACCAATGTGGACTGGGACGACATGTGGCTGCACGAGGGCTTCGGCACGTACATGCAGCCGCTGTACATGCAGTGGCTGCGCGGTGACATGGAATACCACGCCAACCTGATGAAGCAGCGCGCGGCGCTGATCAACAAGTTCCCGGTGGTGTCCGGCAAGCCGCATACCTCGTCGGAGGTGTACGACGAGGCCACGGGACCGGGACACGATCTGTACTACAAAGGCTCGTTGGTACTGCACACGCTGCGCGGTCTGATTGGCGACGAGGACTTCTTCGCGGCGACGCGGCAGCTGGTCTACGGAACCACGAAGCCGGTGCCAGGAAACTTCAAGCCACTGTATGCGACAACGAACGATTTCATCGTCGCCGTCAACAAGGCGACCGGCCGCGATTACCAATGGTTCTTCGATACGTACCTCTACGCATCAGCGTTGCCGGAACTGGTATCCACGCGCGACGCCGACGGCATGACCTTGCGCTGGAAGACGGCCGGCGATCGCCCGTTTCCGATGCCGGTCGAGGCGCGTGTCAATGGCCGCGACCGGACGCTGGCCATGAAGAACGGGCAGGGGCGCGTCGATGTGCCAACGAATGTGGTGGTGACGATCGACCCGCACTCGAAAGTGCTGCGCGAGCAGTCATATATCGATGAATATCGGAAGGATGTGGCTGCGCGAGCGAAGGTGGAAGCCGACAAGAAAGCCAAGACGGTAGCGCCCAAGTCGAAGAAGTGAGCACACAACAGTCTTCTGTTGAATTGGGATAGGTCTGAACCCATGACAAGCCAAGATTTGCCTAGATCTTTATCCCTCACGCCAAACGTTCGTCGGTGCAAATTTATTGACATGCCGGACGCAAGAACAAGCTCACACGTTTTGGCGCGGAGATGCAGGCAGATACGCAGCCCGGGTAAGGCCACAGGCCGCACCCGGGGATGTTCGTCACGTCACGAAAAACCCCGTATGCGCTGCGCTTATCCGGGCTACGACTCGCTTCTTTTGCCGGCTGTACCATGTGATCCCGACTCCACGAGAACACTCATGACCATTTCCATGCACGCCGCATCCGTCCCCGTTTTCAAGCAACTGCTCGGCGCACTTGGCGATGTCCTGGCCAAGGCCGAAGCGCATGCGGCGGAAAAGAAGATTGCTTCGGACGCACTGCTGCAGGCGCGCCTGTTTCCGGACATGTTCCCGTTGACGCGACAGGTGCAGATCGCCTGCGATTTCGCAAAGGGCGTCAGCGCACGGCTCGCCGGCGCCGATGTACCGGTGTACGAGGACAAGGAGACGACCTTCGAGGAGTTGCGTGGACTTGTTGCCAAGACCATCGCCTTCATCGACAGTCTCGATGCGAAACAGTTCGACGGCAGCGAAATACGCGAAATCACGCTGCGTCCCGGCACGCCGAAAGAACGCAAGATCGCAGGCCAGGCCTATCTGTTGAGCTATGGCCTGCCGCAATTCTTTTTCCACCTGACCACCGCGTATGCGCTACTGCGCCACAACGGCGTCGAGATTGGCAAGAAGGATTACATGGGCGCGTTCTGAACGGATGCCGCGTCAGCGCAGCATGAATCTCGTGATCCGCATGCGAACCCGTCGGTCGATTCGACAAGTCGGCGACCAGCGGATCACACTGCCTGCATGAGCAACGATCGCAATCCCCAGGCCCAACAGATGGGCGACGAGTCGATGGTGCGCAACCTGGCGTACCAGGCCGACGCGATCTGGCCGCAGGAACGGATGTTGTTCGATCGCTACGGACTGTCCGGCGCGGTACGCATCCTCGATCTTGGTTGCGGCACCGGCGAGATCACTCGCCGGCTGGCCGATCGTTATCCGCAGGCCACGTTGCTCGGCATCGACATCCTCGACAGCAATCTCGCCTTCGCACGTCGCGACAGCGCGGCGTACGGCGATCGCATCCATTACCGGCAGGGCGACGCGTTCGCGCTCGACAGTGCCGATGAAGAATTCGATCTGGTGGTATGTCGGCACATGTCGCAGGCCGTGCCGAACTTCGCGCAGGTGCTCGCCGAAATCACACGCGTGCTGACCGGCGGCGGCTGGTTGCATCTGTTGTCCGAGGATTACGGCATGTTGCACATGCCCGCGCATGCGCGCGATCCGGACCGCTTCTGGAACGAGAACGCGATCGCATTCCTGCACCGGATCGGTTGCGACGGCCGCATCGGCCGGCATTCGCCGCCGTTGCTGGAGGCTGCCGGCTATCGCGATATCGCGATGGACTACATCACCGTGGATACATTGCGCGTTACGCGTCCGACATTCGCGGGGATCCTCAAGGCTTGGCGTGATGGATATTCGACTTCGCTGGCGCAAGCCTCCGGACGCTCGGTGGAAGAAGTCATCGCCGATTTCGACACGATGATCGAGGCCATCGAGACGCCGCCTGCGTATGCGGTGTGGCATGTGCCGGTGGTGAGTGGGCGCAGCCAGGGTAGAAGCTGCGCCTCAGGTCGCGCTACATCCGCGTTGCTTAGAGGGCCTTGAATCTTGCCCAGCTTCGCGGTGAGAAGCGTTGACTAGCTATGTTGGTAAGAGTGTTTCGCCCTTCGGGCGAGTAACTTTTCTTTGATGAGCCCACTGCGTGCATGGCACGCGAACAGCGAAGCTGGCCCGAAGGGCGAGCGCACAGCGCGAGTCAAGAAAAGTCACCAAAAGAAAGGGCTTTCCCCGAGGTGGAGCACAGCCGGCTGCTTGATTTTTACGGGGATTTTCCGACTCGGCATCCTGCCTCGGTCGGCAGACGTTATACAAATGCAGGACGTGCATCCATGCACGCCGCCCTCCGGGTTGTGTAGTTCGCAATGACTCACCTAGGACCACTCATCGTGAGCCTGCCTTAATACGTTGCAAACCATACAGCCAACTCTGTCCCCTCAGAACCGCTCAGTCACCGGCAAATAACGCCACTCCCCAACCGGCATCTTGCGCAGTGGGATGCGGCCGATGCGCAGGCGTCTGATCGACAGCGCCTTGAGCCCGACCTGCGTGCACATGTCGCTTAGTTGCCCTGGCCGCACCGCCTTGATCGCGAAACGCAATTTTGTTTCGTTCTGCCAACTGACCTTGCACGAGGGCAATGCCCGGCCCTTGTAGCTCAAGCCGCGACTCAGGCGGCTCAGGCCATACGGCCCGTCGAGGGTGCCTTCGACCTCGACCAGGAACTCCTGTTCGATGCTGTCGCGGTCCTCGGTCAATCGCCGGATGGCGCGGCCGTCCTGCGACAACACGACCAATCCGCTGGCATCGGTGTCGAGTGGCATCAACGGCATCAGGTGCATGAAATGGCGTCGCAGCAATCGGATGCCGCTGGTGTCCTCGCTCGAGCGCATGTCGGCTGTTGCGGTGACCGTCTCGAATGCAACACCGGCCGGTTTGTGGAACAACAACGTGGCTGGTTCGATTGCTTCGAGCTTTGCCTGCGGATCGAACGCGATCGTTTGCGTGGTGACCATGGATCGCGGATCGTCGACCACGATGCCGTCCACCGTCACCCAGCCACCTTCGATGTACTGCTCCGCTTCCGCACGCGTACAAGGCGCCAGCTGGGCGACACGGCGCGACAGCCGGATGGGTTCTGCAGGGGAAATTTCGTCTTGCACTGGGCGTTCATCGTTGATCTTTGGCACGCAAAAGCATAGCAGCCGGCCGGATGAGAGCTACTTTGCACCCACGGTGGAATGTGCGCATTCCCTGACCTTGCCCGGATATCATCCCGGCATGGCCAAACGACTGCTCAACCTGCGCAACGTGCCCACTGACGAGGTGGACGATGTCTGCGCGTTGCTGGAACAGCACCAGATCGCGTTCTACGTGATCGAGCCCAGCATGTGGGGCATCAACGGCGGCGGCATCTGGATCGATGACGATGCGCAGGTCGATCGCGCAAAGCAGGTGATGGGCGAATACCAATCGCAGCGACAGGTGCGTGCGCGCGCCGAGTACGCTGCAGCGAAAGAAGCGGGCTCGGTCGAAACCTTCCAGTCTCAATTGCGTTCGCGGCCCTTGCAGGTCGTCGCTGCAGTGATCGGGATCGTGATTGCACTGGCGCTGATCGCGCTGCCGTATTTCGTGCTGCGGCACTGATCCGCTTCGGCATCTGTAGGAGCGCACCTGGGCGCGATGAGGATTTACCGTTACCGCCCGTCGCGCCCAGGTACGCTCCTACAAAATGGCGTCGCGGCTGTAACGCAGCAGGCGTCCGCGGAACGGTGGTTCATCGCGTTCGTTCATGCGGCTTCGCTGTTCGGTGACGGAGAATCCCTGTGCAGCAAGCGCACGTGTAAATGACGCGCTGTTGCCGCGTCCCGGGTCGGTGATCAGTATTTCCGAGTGGTCATGCGTGTGCCGTGCCAGCAGGATTGCAAGCTGCGCCGCATGGCCGCTCTCGTAGAGCACATCACTGCCGATGATCAGGTCAAAACGCCCCAGCGTCGTGTGCGGAACATCCCAGCGCAGTTCGCGATAGACCACCGAAGGCAGTCCGTTCAAGGCCGAGTTGTAGGCGAGAAAAGGTTCCGCCAGCGGGTGATGGTCGCTGGCGACGACAGTGGCGCCGCGTTGTTGCAGGACCAGGCTTGCCAGTCCCAGGCCGCAGCCGATCTCGAGGATGCGTTTTCCGGCAACGTCGTAAGCATTCATCGCTTCCGCCAGTACGCGTCCCGACGGCCACAATTGTCCGAACAGGCTCCACTGCGCCGATGAAATGCCGGCACGCTCGGCGTGATGGTCCGGGTCGGAGAATTGCTGCAAATCGCTGAGCGCACGGATCCGGTAAGAATGATCGCCGATGCGGACATCGTGTTGTCGTGTGGTGTAACCAGGCATGGTCGTTGTCCGGCGCTCGTGGGTCGCCTGTCATCTCCTCAGGGAGATGCGACGCGAAAGGAGCGAAGCCGCGACGAAAAAAAACGGGGTAGGGCACAGAGGCTGGGCTGTCGCCAGCAATGAAAGCCATGCTACGCCACCCCTTATTGCGTTCCGTCACATGCCTGATGCACGGGTTTTCTCGCTGAAGCGCATGCGCTTACGAAACAACCGTCACAGCGCGCGACCTGCGGCATGGCCCGACGCCCACGCCCACTGGAAGTTGTAGCCGCCCAGCCAGCCGGTGACGTCCACGACTTCGCCGATGAAATACAGGCCGGGCACGCGATTCGATTCCATGGTACTGGACGACAACTCATCGGTATCGACGCCGCCCAGCGTGACTTCGGCCGTGCGATAGCCTTCGGTGCCGCTGGCGACCAGTGGCCAGTGCTGCAGTTGCGTGGCGATATCGCGCAATTCCCGCTCGTTGTATTGACGCATCTGCTTGTTGTCGAACCACAGCTCGCAGAGGCGTTGTGCGAAGCGTTTCGGCAACGCGTCGGCCAGCACGCTCTTGAGTTCGGCTGCCGGTCGTTCTGCCTGGAAGGTGCGCAGCATCGCGAAGGCATCTTCGCCCGGCAGCAGGTCCAGGCGCAGATCGTCGCCGGGCTGCCAGTACGAGGAAATCTGCAGGATCGACGGGCCGCTGACGCCGCGATGGGTGATCAGCATGAAATTACGGAAACTCTGGCCGTTGCAACTGGCTTCGATCGGCAGCGACACACCGCTCAAGTCCTGCAGGCGTTCCTGATGCTTGCCGCTGAGTGTCAACGGCACCAAGCCGGCGCGAACGGGCAACACGGTGTGGCCGAATTGCCGCGCCAGTTCGTAACCGAAACCACTCGCACCCATGCTCGGGATCGACAGGCCGCCGCATGCGACCACCAGTGACGGCGCGGCGAAACGACCACGCGTGGTATTGAGTACGAAAGAAGCCTCCTGATAGATGACACGTTCGACACTGCAACTGGTTTCAACACGCACATCGACGGCTGCGCATTCGTCGAGCAGCATCTTGACGATGAGCTTCGAGGACACATCGCAAAATAGCTGGCCGAGTTCCTTCTCGTGATACGCAATGCCATGGCGTTCGACCAGCTCGATGAAATCCAATGGTGTGTAGCGCGCCAATGCAGATTTGCAGAAATGTGGATTGGCCGACAGGAAGTTCTGCGGCGTGGTGCCGGTGTTGGTGAAGTTGCAGCGGCCACCACCCGACATCAGGATTTTCTTGCCGACGCGGTTGGCGTGTTCGATCAGCAGCACGCTTTTCCCGCGCTGCCCCGCAGTCAACGCGCACATCAGGCCGGCCGCGCCGCCGCCGATGACCAGAACGTCGAACGCCTGCGTCACGTCTCAGCGCACATCCGCGTTCGGCGCCATGCGCACGGTGTGTTCGATCGTCACCGACGTGCCTTCGCCATACAGTTCCACCTGGCCGTCCTGGACCATGCATTGCAGGCGCATGCCGCGATCAGCGATGGCGGCGAGTTCATCGACTGTCGTGGCCGCGATGTCGAGCACGGTGAGGTTACCGTTGCGCAGCAGCGCAGCGCTGTTCTTGTTCCACCAGATATCGGCGGCGTTGCCGCTGTAATTGACGATGACTACCTGTTGCGCCCGCCCGCAGGCTTTGCGGATGCGCGACTCGTCGGGCTGGCCGAGATCAATCCACAGTTCGATCTCGCCAGTCAGCGACTTGCGCCACAGGTCGGGGTCCTCGTCGCTGCTCAAGCCACGTCCGAAGGCCAGTTGGTCGTCGGCGTACAGCGCGAACGCCAGCAATCGCACCATCATTCGTTCGTCGGTTTCCGACGGGTGCCGCGCCAGCGTCAGCGCGTGCGTGGCGTAGTAGTTCCGGTCCATGTCGCTGATCTGCAACTCGGCCTTGAAGACGGTGGACTTGAGCGACATGGGATTCTTCGGCGGTGCACTGAAAGCAAGGCGGCATTGTAGGCGTCCTGCATAACGAAAAAATGCGCCGAATTAACAGGGCAGGCTGGGCTCGCCGATAAATTTGTAGGAGCGCACCTGGGCGCGATGAGGCTTTACC
>JAJAYW010000137.1 GCA_026786005.1 Lysobacter sp.
CAGCCAGATCACGCGCCACGATTGCGTCGAAGGCTGGAGCGTGATCGGAGGCTGGGATGGCGTGCCATTGGCCACGTTGATCGATCTTGCGCGCGTGAAACCCGGCGCACGATACGTGGTGTTCCATTGCTTCGACGATCTCAGCAACGACGGCAGCCGCTATTACGAAAGCATCGACCTGCTCGACGCCTATCACCCGCAAACCATCCTCGCGCATACGCTCAACGGCGCGCCGATCCCGATCGGCAACGGGGCCCCGGTGCGCATGCGCATCGAACGCAAGCTCGGTTACAAGCAACCCAAGTACGTGCATACCATCGAACTGGCGGACGCGTATGCACGATTTGGCGCGGGGAAGGGCGGCTATTGGGAGGACCAGGGCTACGACTGGTACGGCGGCATCTGAGCAGGTGAGGGCCGCGTCGATGGTCGGCGCGCAGAATGGCGGCTGCATCCATCCAGCGGAGTCCGACGTCATGAATGCCTCCTGGTTCACCCGACTGGCCAAATCGGCGTCGCGCTTTACCGGACGACCACTGTGTTTCGGATTGGCGGCAGGCGTGATCGCTGTCTGGCTGGTGACGGGGCCGCTGTTCAAGTTCAGCGATACCTGGCAACTGGTCATCAATACCAGCACAACGATCATTACGTTCCTCATGGTGTTCCTGATCCAGAACACCCAGAACCGCGATACGCAGGCGCTGCAGATCAAGCTCGACGAATTGATACGCGCCACGCGAGGAGCGCACAACGCGCTGCTGGATCTCGAAGAGCTGGAAGAACACGAACTCCAGCAATTCCAGGATCGCTACGAGGCCTTGGCCAGGCGGGCGCGCGAATGTGGCGTTGCAGGGGAAGACGATTCCGGCACGCCCGAGGTCGATGAACGCCGCACAGAAGCAGGCGCCTAGGACGACAACATCACCCCAGCCGTAAGCCGAAGACCGGCGTTCACCCGGGCGGTGATCGATGACGCTAGCTGAGCAGCGTCAAGCGCCCGTGTTGTCGTAACTGACCTCGATGATCGCGTAACGCACGACCCCGCTGGGCAACGTGGCTTCAAACTCGTCATCGACCCGCTTCTTCAACATCGCCCGCGCCAGCGGTGAATCGACGCTGATGTAACCCAGCTTGGCGTCGGTCTCGTCGGGGCCGACGATGCGGTAGCGCAGCATGTCGCCATTGCCCAGGTGTTCGACAATCACCCGGGCGCTGAAGAACACTGCACCCGGATCGGTCGGTGTGGTTTCGATCACACGCAGCACTTCCAGCCGCTTCGACAGATAGCGCACCCGCCGATCGATCTCGCCCAGCTGCTTCTTGCGATACGTATATTCGGCGTTCTCGGAACGATCGCCCTCGGCCGCCGCTGCGGCCAGGGCCTTGACCACGTCTGGGCGGTTGATGCGCCACAACGTATCGAGTTCCGACTTCAGCCGCGCATGGCCTTCACGCGTGATCAGCGCGGTGCTTTTCTCGGCAGGCGGGCGCCAGCGGCCCAATTACTGTGCGGCGCCTTCGCGTTGCAGGCGCATGTCGCCATCGACTGCGCGGATTTCGTTTTTCGATACGACCGAGTACATCTGGTCGCTTTCGGATTTGCTGTTGGGGTCGAGCAGCAGTTGCGAGCCGCGCGAATCCGCAGTCCACGTGCCGTCGGACATCGCATCGCCCATCCTCGACGCGTAACTACCGTCCGCATTGAACACGATGCGGTTGCCGTCTGCGCTGAACGTGCCGGCAAAGGCCTTCATCATGAAAGGCTCCTCCGCGGCGATCGGCATGGGCGCATCGGCTGTCATGCCGGCATCAGGCGCGGCCACCATGTCGACGGGAGCCGGTTCAGCAGCGGGCGTTACGACCTCGGGCTCCGCATTGCGATTGCAGGCTGCCGCGAAAACGAGGCAGGTCATGGCGATTACGAACGATTTGTTGATCATCATCATCGATTGACTCCGTTGGGTTGGTTGCGGTCAACGACCGCCAAGAATACTGCCGAGCACGCCGCGAACAATACGATTGGTCACGGTGCGCGCGGCCTGCTTGCCCGCTGCCTCGATCACGCCCTGGCGGCGCTTGGTGCCCCACATCCACTCGTTGATCTTTTGGCCCACGCCGCCTTGCTGCGCGTCTTCTTCACGGGATTTCGCCACCGGGGCCTGCGTGTTCGCCGCTGCGGTTTCGGCGCGCCTGGCCAGCATCTCGAATGCCGATTCGCGATCGACCGTCTTGTCGTACTTGCCACCAACCGGACTGTTGGCACGCACCAGCGCGCGCTCGGACTCGGTGATCGCGCCCATGCGGCAACGCGGCGGCGCGATCAGCGTGCGCTCGACCGGCATCGGGATACCTTTGTCTTGCAAGGTCGACACCAGCGCCTCGCCGACGCCGAGTTGCGAAATCGCCTCGACCACATCGAGTTTTGGATTGGCGACAAACGTTTCCGCTGCGGTCTTGACCGCTTTCTGGTCGCGTGGCGTGAACGCGCGCAAGGCATGCTGTACGCGATTACCCATCTGGCCGAGGATTTCATCGGGCACGTCGTCAGGAAACTGCGAGCAGAAATACACGCCGACGCCCTTGGAGCGAATGATCCGCACCACTTGTTCGACGCGCTGCCGCAACGCGGGCGGCGAGTCGTCGAACAGCAGGTGCGCCTCGTCGAACACGAACACCAGTTTGGGTTTGTCCAGATCGCCGACTTCCGGCAATGCCTCGAACAATTCCGACAACAACCACAGCAAAAAACTCGAATACAACCGCGGCTTCAGGATCAACTGGTCGGCGGTGAGAATGCCGATCACGCCGCGGCCGTCCTGCGTGGTGCGCATCAGATCATTCAATTCCAGTGCGGGTTCGCCGAAGAACATCTCGCCGCCTTCCTGCTCCAGCCGCAGCAGTGATCGCTGGATGGCGCCGATGGATTGCGTACTGACCAGTCCGTATTCGGTCGAAATATCCTTGCGCTCATCGGCGACCAGGCCGAGCAGGGCGCGCAGGTCCTGCAGGTCGAGCAGCAGCAGGCCGCGGTCGTCGGCCAGCTTGAAGACGATATCGAGCACACCGCCTTGCGTATCGTTGAGTTCGAGCATGCGCGACAGCAGCGTCGGCCCGATCTCGCTGATGGTTGCGCGCACCGGGTGGCCGAGCTTGCCGTACAGATCCCAGAAGATCACCGGATTGGCTTCGGACTTGTAATCGGGGATGCCGATCTGGGCAATGCGTTGCTGGATTTTTTCGTTCGGGGTTCCCGCCACGGCCAGACCAGCAACATCGCCTTTCACATCCGCCATGAACACCGGCACGCCGAGTCGCGAGAAGCCTTCGGCCAACGTCATCAGTGTCACCGTCTTGCCGGTGCCGGTCGCGCCCGCGACCAGGCCGTGGCGATTGCCGTATTCCGGCAGCAGAAAGACGTGTCCGCTATCCGGGGTGGTGACGGCCTTGCCGACGAGGATAGGGTTCATGAATGTTCCGTGTGGAAGGGCATGCCCGATTCTATGGCCACCCATCGAAAATATGGTGATGCGGGCGTGTGTGGGCTTGCGATGGCTTTTGTGGGAGGGGCTACAGCCCCGACACGGCTAGACATGAACGACCTCGGGGCTGAAGCTCCTCCCACCATCGCCGCTCGTTTCCTTGCCCATCCGCAAGAGGCGGGGCTACCCTGCAGCTTCTTTCGCATCACGATTTCAGCCCATGCCCCTGCGCGCGCTTTTTTCCGGAACTGTTGTCGGTCGCTCTTTCCTCCTTGCCATCGCTGTCTCCCTCGCGGCACTGCCGGGCGTCGCTGTAGCACAGTCAAAACGTGATCGCGCCGCTGCCGAAGCGCTGAACCAGCGCATGACCGTCGCGGAAACGCGGTATCGCGAGGCCCTCGTCAAGGCAGGCAACAACGACCCCACCGGCATCCCGCAGAGCAATGCTGCGCTGGAAGACATGGAAGACATCGTCATTGCGTGCAGCAAGCAGAAAGGTTGCGCTGTCCCGAACATGCTGACCACCTACAAGCGCCTGCTCAAGGGCAATGCCGATGGCGCGGGCAGTGACGATGTGGACACGACGCTGTCGTCGGAAGACGCCGGCGACCTGCCCACCGGCTCGGTGCCGCAAGGCGCCAATGCATCCGAATTGTTGAGCGCGGACGGCCAGCGATTCGTGAGGATGGTGCAGTTCAATCCGGCAGTGCAGGCGGGTATCCGCCGCTGGCTCACCGACATGCGCGTGTCGCTGGTCCAGAGCAACGAAAACTATCAATACATGCGGCATCTGATGTCGCCGTCGTTCCAGCGCAACGGACTGCCTGAAGCGTTGTTGTTCGGCATCATGGCGAAGGAATCGAACGGCAAGGTCCATGTCGGCTCGCGCGCCGGCGCGGTCGGGCCGATGCAGTTCATGCCAGCAACAGGCCGACGTTTTGGCTTGGGTCCGGATGGCACCGGTTTCGACACCCGCTACGATCCGCGCGCTTCCGCCGACGCGGCCGCCAGTTATCTCAACGAACGCTTCGCCGAACTCAACAACAACATCGAAATGTCGCTGGCGGCCTACAACGGCGGCGAAGGGCGCGCGGCGCGCGTGTACCGCGACACCGGAGGGCGCAATTTCTGGGATGCCGATGTCTATAACCAGTTCCCGCCGGAAACCAAGGATTACGTGCCGATGGTGATTGCCGCGGCGTGGTTGTACCTGCATCCGAAGGAATACGGACTGATCTTCCCGAAAGTGGACAACCGCCCCGCGACGTTGAAACTGTCGCGCTCGGCATCGATCTACGAGTTGACCATCTGCCTCGGCAACGGCGGCACCCGCGACGGGTACATGCGCGTGCTGCGTAACCTCAATCCGCGATATGAACCCGACAGCTGGATCCCTGCGGGGTCGACATTGAATGTCACCACGAAGATGGTCGGGCTGTACAACCGGCATTGCATTCAGGGCCCGCGCGCGGCATTGGCGAAACAGCTGGTGATGAGCGACGCGAATTCGGCGATCGTGAGGATCGGGCCGCTGGAAATGGTGGAGCCGCCGGTGTCGACGTTCACACCGACGGCGGGTGCATTGGCGACAACGGTTGCCACTGGTGTTTCCGTGAAACCGAAAATGCCCGCTCACCATCGCGTGGCACGCGGCGACACCTTGGTCTCGATCGCCCAGAAATATCAGTGCGATGCCGGGGTACTGGCGAAAGCCAATGACCTCAAGGCGCCGCGGTATGCATTGCGGGCCGAGCAAAGATTGAAGCTGGAAGGGTGCCGCGAATAACCGGATCGGCGTAGCCAACGTAGCCCGGATAAAACCGCAGGGCGCATCCGGAGCTCGTCGTGAACTGCCCCGGGTGCGCTGCGCTTACCCGGACTACGAAATGCAGCTTGCCAGACGTTCGCCAAGTTTCACCGGGGATTCGGAGGACAGGCTTGGCGACAACTCCGCGACACCTTTCGGCAACAACACGATCACCGTCGAGCCGTAATTGAAGCGCGCCATCTCGTCGAAGCGTTCGAGGGTGATGTTCGCGCCGCGGAAATCCTTGATCGTGACCGGACCACCGTAGGGTGGAATCTCCTCGCCGCTCCACACCGTTTCCACGCCCGACACCAGCAACGCGCCCACCATCACCATCGCCATCGGACCGAAGTCGGTGTCGAAATGGCAGACCAGCCGTTCGTTGCGCGCGAACAGGCGCGACACGGCGCCGACCGCATCCGGTCCGACGCTGAACAATCGCCCGGGGATATGCACCGTTTCGCGCAAGGTGCCGGCCCAGGGCATATGCACGCGGTGGTAGTCCTTGGGCGACAGGTACACCGTCGCGAACACGCCGCCATCGAAGGCGCGCGCGGCCGTTTCGTCGCCGAGCAACTCATGCGTGGTGAAACCGCGGCCCTTGGCCTGGAAGATATGCCCGGCATCTTCGTGCTGCACGCCTTCGTCGGCATGACCGATGTGGCCGCATTGGCTGATGCGGCCGTCCGCGGGCATCAGCAGCGCGCGTGGATCGCGATCGGGACTACGTGCGCCGGGTTTCAATGCGCGGGTGAAGAAGGCATTGAATGTGGGATACGCATGCGGGTCTGGCTCGGCGGCTTCCGACAGGTTCACGGCGAACTTGCGCGTGACCGTGTCGATCAGCCACTGCTTGAGCGCGGTGTTTTCGGAATAGGCCAGCGCGCGTGCGATCGAGGACAGCAGGCGGTGGGGGAGCGCGTAGGTGAAGGCGGTGAGTGGGCTCATGTTGTGGCTCGAAGTTTTTTTGTTTTTCCCTTCCCCTCGGGAGAAGGTGCCCGAAGGGCGGATGAGGGCGCGCACTTTTAGATCGCAATGCACGCTCCGTGGACGAGTCACTCTCCCGCCCTCACACCCCAAGGGTGCTTCCTCCGGGGCGTCTGTCGCTGCCGCGACATCTTCTCCCGCAGGGAGAAGAAAGCAGGCGGCGTCGCGACTGGACATTTCACTTGACCGAAGTCAACGCAATCAAATCCGCCGCAATCGCCTTCGGCCGCATTGGCGGCGTAATCACACCCGCCATGCGGCCTTGCGGATCGAGCACCGCCAGCGACGCGGTGTGATCGACGCTGTACTGGTCAGCGGGCGCGCCCGCTTCCGGCGGCATCTTCACGAACACCAGCGACATCGATTTCGCGAACGATTCCAGTGCCGGGATATCGGCCGTTGCAGCCAGCGTGTCGCGATGGAATGCATGCGCGTATTCGCCAATCTCCATCGGCGTGTCGCGATCGGGATCGACCGAGACGAACAACACCCGCGGCCGGGTGGACTCGGGCAGGACGGCCCACTGTTTTTGCGCCTGCGCCAATTCGGCCAGCGTGGTCGGACAGATGTCGGGGCAATGGGTGAAGCCGAGGAACACCACCGTCCAGTGCCCGGCCAGTTCACCGGGAACCAGTTGCGTGCCATCGGACTGGCGCAATGCATAGGCCGGCAATGCGCGTGCTTGCGGGAACAACTTGACCGTTTGCATGGCGGGACGCGTGTCGTGATCGCGGTCCTGGAAAAATGCTTTCGAGGCCAGCAATCCAAGCCCCGCGGCAAGCGCGGAGATGACGATCAGCAGGGTGGTGCGATTGAACATGCGCGGCCTTGTGCGTTGAGCGGGAGCGTAACGAGGCCATGATAGCGGCCACCGACGCTATAATTCGTGACCCTACAAGCGCAGCGACGCCGTGGACACCGAACTCGCGACCGAACTGCAGACCATCGTCGACCTGATCCGTTATGGCGCCAGCCGCTTCAACGCGAATGGACTGACCTTCGGCCACAGCTACGACAACGCGCTGGACGAGGCCACGCAGCTGACCTTGCATGCGCTGCATCTCCCGCATGACCTCAGCCCCGTGTACGGCCAGTCGCGGGTGACGCTGGCCGAGAAGGAAGAGGTGCTGGGGTTGTTCCTGCGCCGCATCGAGGAGCGCATCCCGGCCGCGTATCTGACCGGTGAAGCCTGGTTCGCCGGCTTGTCGTTCAAGTCGGACCAGCGTGCGCTGGTGCCGCGTTCGCCGATCGCCGAGCTCATCGAAAATGGTTTCCAGCCGTGGCTGGGCGACCGCGAAGTGATGCGTACGCTGGACCTGTGTACCGGCTCGGGCTGCATCGCGATCGCGATGGCGCACTACAACCCGGAGTGGCGCGTCGATGGCGCCGACATCAGCGACGACGCGTTGGCGCTGGCCGCCGAGAACAAGCAGCGATTGCATGCCGACAACACGCGGTTGCTGAAGTCCGATCTGTTCTCCGGTTTGCAAGGCGAACACTACGACCTGATTGTCACCAACCCGCCTTATGTCACCAACGACGAAACCGATGCGCTGCCGAAGGAATATTCCTTCGAGCCTGACCTGGGCTTGCGTGCCGGCGACGATGGCCTCGATCTCGCACTCAAGATCCTTCGCGATGCGCCTTTGCATCTCAGCCAGAAAGGTCTGCTGGTTTGTGAAGTAGGCGAATCCGAACGTGCATTGAGTGCGTTGCTGCCGGAACTGTCGCTGGCGTGGGTCGAATTCAAGGTCGGGCAGATGGGTGTCTTCGTCGCCGAGCGCGCCGACCTGGTCCTGCACAGCAAGCGCATCACCAAACTGGCGGACGCGCGCCGGTGAACACCTTCGGCTATCTGTTTCGCGTGACCACGTTCGGCGAATCGCATGGCCCGGCGATCGGTTGCGTGATCGATGGCTGCCCCCCGGGTATTACAATCACCGAGGATGACTTCCACCGTGATCTCGGGCGCCGCGCCACCGGAAAATCGCGTCACACCTCGCAGCGGCATGAAGCCGACGAAGTCGAAATCCTCTCCGGCACGTACGAGGGCAGGACCACTGGCGCGCCGATCGCGCTGCTGATCCGCAACACCGATGCGCGCAGCAAGGACTACGGCAGGATCGTCGAACAGTTTCGCCCGGGACACGCCGATTACACCTACTGGCACAAATACGGCATCCGCGATCCACGCGGTGGCGGGCGGTCGTCGGCGCGCGAGACGACGATGCGGGTCGCCGCCGCTGTTGTCGCCAAAAAATGGCTCGCCGAAAAATTCAACGTCTATGTGCGCGGTTACCTGTCGCAGATCGGCGACGTGCTGCCGCGTGCGTTCGACTGGAATGCGGTCGAGGACAATCCGTTCTTCTGGCCGGATGCGCAGCAAGTCGGCGAACTCGAAGGTTTCATGGACGCCTTGCGCAAATCCGGCGACTCCGTCGGTGCGCGCGTGACGGTGCATGCGGACAACGTGCCGCCAGGCTGGGGTGAGCCGGTATACGGCAAGCTCGATGCGGAACTGGCCAGCGCGATGATGTCGATCAACGCGGTGAAAGGCGTCGAGATTGGCGATGGCTTTGCCAGCGTTGCGCAGAACGGCAGCGTGCATCGCGATGTGATGACACCGCAGGGTTTTGAGTCGAACCATGCGGGCGGCATCCTCGGCGGCATCAGCACTGGACAGTCGATCGTGTGTTCGATCGCCTTCAAGCCGACATCCAGTCTGCGCTTGCCCACCCAGGGCCTGGATGTGCACGGCAACGAAGTCGAAATCGTCACCACCGGCCGCCACGACCCCTGTGTCGGCATCCGCGCGGCGCCGATTTGCGAGGCGATGCTGGCGCTGGTGCTGATGGACCAGGCGCTGCGGCATCGCGCGCAGTGTGGGGATGTGGGTGAGGTAACGCCTCGGGTTCCGGGCACATGACAAGCAAATGTTTGCCACGGATCGCGCGGATAAACGCAGATAAGACGAACCCATTCAAAAAGCCTTTTCGCGTTTATCCGCGTAATCCGCGGTCAGTTTTTTTGATGTCTACCCGGTAGAGAAAAATTGATGAGCAAGCAATTCAGGGTCGCGGTCGTCGGCGCCACCGGCGCGGTCGGTGAAGTGATGTTGTCGATCCTGGCCGAACGCAACTTCCCGGTCGGTGAGCTGGTCGCGTTGGCCAGCGAACGCTCGGCCGGCGGCAAGGTCAAGTTCGGACATCGCGATGTCGTGGTACAGGATCTGGCGTCGTTCGATCCGGCCGGGGTGGACATCGCGCTGTTCTCGGCGGGCGGTTCGATCTCGAAAGAATTCGCGCCGAAGTTCGCTGCGGCGGGCGCGGTGGTGATCGACAACAGTTCGGCATTCCGTTACGACGACGACGTGCCGCTGGTGGTCAGCGAAGTCAATCCTGAGATGGTGAAGGAGCGCCCGCGCGGCATCATCGCCAATCCGAATTGCTCGACGATGCAGCTGCTGGTCGCACTGGCGCCGATCCATCGCAAGGCTGGCATCGAACGCCTCAACATCGCCACCTATCAGTCCGTCTCCGGCACCGGCCGCAAGGCGCTGGAAGAACTCGGCAAGCAGACCGCGGGCCTGCTCAATTTCAATCCCGTCGAGTCCCAGGTCTATCCGGTGCAGATCGCGTTCAACGTGATCCCGCACGGCGGCGAGTTCACCGACAACGGCTACACCACCGAGGAAATGAAACTGGTCTGGGAGACGCGCAAGATCCTGGGCGACGATGCGATCCGCGTGAATGCAACCGTGGTCCGCGTACCGGTGTTCTACGGTCATTCCGAAGTGGTGAATATCGAAACCCGGGACAAGCTCAGCGCGACGGACGCGCGCAAGTTGCTGGAAACATCCCCCGGCATCGAAGTCGTCGACGAACACGAACCGGGTGGTTATCCGACGCCGGTCACGCACGCATCCGGCAACGATGCCGTGTATGTCGGCCGCATACGCGACGACCTGTCGCACCCGCATGGCCTCAACCTGTGGATCGTGGCCGACAACATCCGCAAGGGCGCGGCATTGAATGCGGTGCAGATTGCCGAACTGGTGGCGATGGAGTAACCGTCGCGTCGGGTAGCGTGCCTCTTCCTACCCCGGGGAAGCCTCCGGAAAGTGGATGGCTGACCTGCACTTGGCCCGGAGGACGTTGGCCCCGCATTGACGTTCTACAGTCGCAGCCGCACCATCGGCCAGGGCGCGGTCAAGGGGAAAGGCGTGACGATCAGGATTTTGCGTGGCGCATTGGGGGTCGCACAGGCATTGGCCAGTGCGCAGGCGGCGGCTTTGGGTCTGGGCCAGATCGAGGTCCGCTCCAAGCTCAACGAGCCGCTGCTTGCCGAAATTCCGGTGATCTACACCGATCCCGCCGAACTCGAGCAACTGCAGGCGCGGCTTGCGTCGCCAGAAACCTTTGCACGGGTGGGGCTGGAGCCGCCTCGCGGAACGGTGGCCGACCTCCAGTTTGCCGTCGCGCTGGATGCGCGCGGTCGAACGGTGATCCGCGTCACCAGTTTGCAGCCGGTCAACACATCCTTGTTGATCTTCCTGGTCGAAGTGGACTCCGGACAAAGCCGTGTCGTGCGCGAATACTCGGCACTGGTCGATGCACCGCGCAACGCGCCTGTCGCCGTTGGCCCGGTGATCGAAGCGCCCGTTGTCGCGTTGCCCGATACCGTGGCCAGACCGGTACAGAATGTGCCGGTACCGCCGCCGCAACCTGCACCGCTGGCGGCGCAGCCGGCGCAGCCAGTGGCTGCACAGCCAGCGGCACCGCCGAGCCCGAATGCAATTCCGGCAACGCCGCCTCGACCGGTCGCTGTCGCGCCAGTAGCGCCGCCTCGACCCGTCGCCGTGGCTCCCGCACCTCTACCTGCAGTTGCGGTCTCGAGTCCTGCGTCAAAAGAGTACGGGCCGGTCAAACAGGGTGAGACGTTGTCGCAGATTGCACGGCAACTCGACCCGGGCACGGGATATTCCCTGGACCAGACGATGCTCGCGTTGTTGCGCGCCAATCCCGATGCGTTCATCGGCGATAACATCAACCAGATCCTGCGCGGCGCGGTATTGCGCGTGCCGCCACCCACGGAAATGTCGGGCATCTCCGCAGACCAGGCGGCGGTCCTGGTGCGCGGTCAGATGGATCGATGGCGCGATGCGCGTCGCCCTGCGCCGCAACCCGTCAGCGTGGCCAGCAGCAGCGCTTCGACGACACCGGTCGCTGCGCAGGCGGCAGTGCCGCCGGCACGACGCGTTGCCGATGCACGTTTGGAAATCGTTCCGTCGGCAGGCAGCCGCGGCACACAGGCAGGAACACGATCCGGCGCCAGCGCCGGAGGCGAGGGTGAAATGCTTCGACAGGAATTGCAGCAGAGCAAAGAAGACCTCGCCGCACGCGATGCGGAAGTGGTCGAACTACAGGCGCGGATCGCCGAGTTGGAAAAGCTGCAACAACAGCAAGGCCAGCTGATCACACTCAAGGACAGCGAGTTGGCCGCAGCGCAACAGCGTCTGGCCGAGTCCAACCGCACCGCAGCCAGTCCGGCCGCGACGCTGGCCTCAACCACGCAGCCCGGTCAGCCCGCGCCTGCCAACAGCGAGCGCGACACGACGTGGCTGTGGCCGTTGGGGATTGTCGTGCTGGCGGTTGCGGGGCTGCTGGGATGGTGGTTCTCACGCCGCCGCCGAGCGGTTGCGGAACCGGCGCGCAGGACATTCAGCACGGAGTCCCTGGCGGCCAGCATGCCATCGCCCGCGCCGTCTGGACCCGGCATCGAACCAGTGCCCGCCGCCGCTGCCAAAACCAAAACTGCCGGTGCCCGCGCCAGCAATCCTGCGCGCGCTGCCAAGCCCGCACCTGCACTTGCTCCTGCTCCTGTTCGAGATGCGCCCGTACCGGAATGGACTGCCGCGGGCGCGGCGGCGCCGACATGGCATGCCGGCAACGCGTCGGAGGCACCGTCGCTTGGGTCAACTCCGCCAGCCAGCAAACCTGCGTTGGGGCAGGAGAGCATTGAACTGGCACGTGCCTACATCGACTTGGGCGATGACGACACCGCGCGCAGCCTGCTGCGGGAAGTCATCGATATCGGCGACGCGGATGCCCGCTCGGCCGCGGCCAAATTGCTGCGCGAGATGTCCTGATGCCGCATCGTCACCGGGCATGACGTGACAGGCATTACGTGATGCGCCATGCGCTGGGCGTCGAATACGACGGCAGCGGATTCCTGGGCTGGCAACGGCTCGACCGCGAGCCAACCGTGCAAGCGGCGGTCGAGCGGGCACTGTCATTCGTGGCCGATGCGCCAATCCATGTGGTCTGCGCGGGTCGCACCGATGCGGGCGTGCATGCGGCCTGCCAAGTGATCCATTTCGATACGGAGGCCCACCGCGAGCCCCGCGGCTGGAGTCTGGGCGCGACCTCGCGCTTGCCCGATTCGGTCTGCGTTCTGTGGTGCGTACCGGTCGCGGATGACTTCCACGCGCGCTTTTCGGCGCGCGCCCGCCGGTACCGTTACCGGATACTGAATCGTCCGGTACGCCTCGCGTTTGCACGTCAATATCTGTCGTGGGAACGGCGGCCGCTGGATGCAGCAGCGATGCATGCCGCCGCGCAGGCGCTGGTCGGCATGCACGACTTCTCGGCATTCCGCACCGTTCACTGCCAGGCGCCACATGCACGCCGCGATTTGCAGGAGATCGTGGTAGAGCGCGTTGGCGATGAAGTCATCATCGAAGTACAGGCCAACGCATTCCTGCACCACATGGTGCGCAACATCGTCGGTTCGGTGCTGGAAGTGGGCCGCGGCGATCGTCCACGGGAATGGATTGCCGAGTTGCTTGCAGGCAAGGACCGCAGCCTTGCAGGTCCTACCGCACCATCGCAGGGACTGGTACTCCTGGGGCCGCGTTATCCCCCAGAATGGGGCCTGCCAACTGAGGTCAGCCTGTGAGCCGAACGCTGTTCCGTACCCGGATCAAATTCTGTGGCCTCACGCGCTCGGGCGACGTGCGCCTGGCCAGCGAACTGGGCGCCGACGCCATCGGTTTCGTGTTCGCCGACAAGAGCCCGCGCCGCGTGCAGCCGGAGGAGGCGCGCGCGATGCGTTATGCGCTGGCGCCGCTGGTGGATGCGGTCGCCTTGTTCATGGACAACCCGGTCGACGAGGTCCGCGAAGTCATCAAGCAGGTGCGACCAAGCCTGCTGCAATTCCATGGCTCCGAGGACGATGCCTACTGCCGTTCGTTTGGCCTGCCGTACTTGAAGGCGTTCGGGATGGGCGGCAGCGATCCGGTTCCCGATGCACGCATCCTGCACTCGCGTTACCCCGGCGCGTCCGGGTTCCTGTTCGACGGCCATGCAGCAGGAGGCGCTGGCGGCGCCGGCCAGGGATTCGATTGGTCGCGCATCCCGGAAGCCCTGACCAAGCCCTACGTGGTGGCGGGTGGTCTCGATGCGGACAACGTGTTCGACGCGATCATGGCGACGCTGCCATGGGGAGTGGATGTGTCGTCGGGTATCGAAAGCGCGCCCGGCATCAAGGATGGCGATAAGATGCGTCGTTTCGTCGAAGAAGTGCGCCGTGCCGACTGCCATGCCGAATCCGAAGCCGATCCTGACCACGCCGCCGCCTGATCAGCCCGTTCCGCCAGCCAGCAAGATCGATTATCACGCCACCCCCGATGCCGCCGGCCATTTCGGCCGCTATGGCGGGCGCTTCGTTGCCGAGACGCTGATCGGCCCGCTGGAAAAACTGGCCGCGGCCTACGATGCCGCACGCATCGATGCAGACTTCATCTCCGAATTTGAACGCGACCTGGCGCACTACGTGGGCCGTCCCAGCCCGATCTACCACGCCGAACGCCTGAGCCAGCATGCAGGCGGCGCACGCATCCTGCTCAAGCGCGAGGACCTGAACCACACCGGCGCGCACAAGATCAACAACACCATCGGCCAGGGGCTGCTGGCCTCGCGCATGGGCAAGACCCGGATCATCGCCGAGACCGGCGCCGGCCAGCATGGCGTCGCAAGCGCTACCGTCGCTGCGCGGCTGGGCTTGGAATGCGTCGTCTACATGGGCGCGACCGACATCGAGCGGCAGAAGATCAACGTCTATCGCATGAAGTTGCTGGGCGCGACGGTCGTTCCGGTTACCAGCGGCTCGCAGACGTTGAAGGACGCCCTCAACGAGGCGATGCGCGACTGGGTCACCAACGTACACGACACCTTCTACATCATCGGCACCGTCGCCGGTCCCGATCCGTATCCGCGGATGGTGCGCGACTTCAACGCGGTGGTCGGACGCGAGGCGCGGGCGCAGATGCTGGCCGAATATGGCCGGCTTCCCGATGCGATCACGGCGTGCGTCGGCGGCGGCAGCAACGCGATCGGCTTGTTCCATGCCTTCTTGAATGATGCGCAGGTACGCATCGTGGGTGCGGAAGCGGCGGGCGAGGGCATCGCAACGGGTCTGCATGCCGCGTCGCTTGCAGCCGGACGCCCTGGCGTGCTGCACGGCAATCGCACCTACGTTTTGTGCGATGACAATGGACAGATCATTGAAACGCATTCCATTTCGGCCGGCCTTGACTATCCCGGCGTCGGCCCTGAGCACGCATTCCTGAAAGATGCCGGGCGCGCCGAGTATGTCGGCGTGACCGACGATGAAGCGCTGGCTGCCTTCCATTTGCTGGCCAGGACCGAAGGCATCCTGGCGGCGCTCGAATCCAGCCATGCAATTGCGCAGGCGGTCAAGCTTGCGCGCGAATTGCCGAAGGACGCGATCGTGTTGTGCAACCTGTCTGGACGCGGCGACAAGGATGTACACACGATTGCCATGCGCGAAAACATCCATTTCTGATCACTGTTTCCGATCGCCATCGAAAATTTGGACTTGTACTCATGACCGACGAAAACCAGACACCCGAGCAGGCGCAAGCGGTGCAGGAACAGAACCAGCTCGATCCCGCATTCTTCACCTGCGTCAATGCGTTCCTGGAGCTGGCCAACCAGCAGGCGCGCGAACAAGGCTTGAAGCGCATCAGCATGGCGACGCTGTATGCGACCGCGCGTTTCAATGTGCACGGGTATCTGGGCAACGTCACCGACGCAGCCGATTCGCGCAAGGATTTCCTCGATTACATGACCACGATGTACCGGCGCATGCTCAACGAACACCTCGACGGCATCGGAGCCGAGCGCGGCGTCAACGTCGGTGAATCGGAACTGGCCGACGAGTATGCGGCGATCGAGGCAGCTCGACAGAATCCCGCGCAACCGACTGCTGAATGAGCCGTTTCAGCACGCGCTTCGACGCACTGCGCGCCGCCAACCGCAAGGCCTTGGTTCCGTTCTTCACGGCAGGCGATCCGTCGCTGCAGGCAACGGTGCCGACCATGCACGCGTTGGTCGCGGCTGGCGCGGATGTCATCGAACTCGGCGTGCCGTTCTCTGATCCGATGGCTGACGGCCCCGTGATCCAGCGCAGTTCCGAACGCGCCCTCGCGCGCGGCGTGGGGCTGTCGTATGTGCTCGAGTGCGTGCGCGCGTTTCGCGAGCGCGATGTCGAAACGCCCGTGGTGTTGATGGGCTACCTGAACCCCATCGAGATTCGTGGCAGCACGCGTTTCGCCGAGGAAGCCAACGCCGCTGGTGTCGATGGCGTGTTGCTGGTCGACTTGCCACCCGAAGAAAGTGATGAAATCCGTCAGGCATTCGCCGCGCATGCAATCGCGCTGATCCTGCTCGCATCGCCGACCACCACCGATGTGCGCCTGGCCAAACTGTGCAGCAACGCCGAGGGCTACCTTTACTACGTCAGCTTCGCCGGCGTCACGGGTGCTGATCGGCTCGACGCAGACGTGGCTTCCGACCGGATCAGGCAGATTCGCGCGCTGAGCCGGGCGCCGGTCGTGGTGGGGTTCGGCATCAAGGACGCCGCCAGTGCCGTGGCGATGGCCAGGGATGCCGATGGTGTCGTCGTCCGCAGCGCCCTCGTCGCCACGCTTGCTGAATCCGCCGATGCCGATGACGCGGCGCGACGCGCAGTGGCCTTCCTCTCGCCGGTGCGCGCGGCGCTCGACAGTCGCGACTGACCCGCGCGCCGTGAGCTAGACTGTTGCGCTGACGGCTTAACTCGAGAACCACGCAAGCGCATGTCCTGGTTGAAAAAATTGATGCCGGCGCGGATCCGGACTGACACTGGCGCGGGTAGGAAACGCAGCGTGCCCGAAGGCCTGTGGGAAAAATGCGAGCGCTGCGGCGCAGTGCTGTATCGGCCCGAACTTGAGGAAAACCTCGAGGTCTGTCCCAAGTGCAATTTCCACATGCCGATCCGCGCACGTGCACGCCTCAATGCGCTGCTCGACGCCGGCACTGGCCAGGAAATCGCCGCCGAACTTGGCCCGGTCGACGTGCTCAAGTTCAAGGACCAGAAGAAAAATTCCGAGCGCATCAAGGCCGCGCAAAAATCCACGGGTGAACGCGACGCACTGATCGCGATGCAGGGGGAACTCAAGGGACAACCCATCGTCGCGTGTTCGTTCGATTTCGCTTTCATGGGTGGCTCGATGGGCTCGGTGGTGGGTGAGCGCTTCGCCATCGCCGCGGAGACTGCGCTGCAGGTCGGTTGTCCGTTCGTGTGTTTTTCCGCAAGCGGCGGCGCGCGCATGCAGGAGAGCTTGTTCTCGCTGATGCAGATGGCCAAGACCTCGGCAGCGCTGGGTCGCCTGCGCGCTGCCGGGTTGCCTTACATTTCGGTGATGACACACCCGACCACCGGCGGCGTGTCGGCCTCGTTCGCGATGCTGGGCGATATCAACATGGCCGAGCCTGAGGCGCTGATCGGATTCGCCGGCCCGCGCGTCATCGAGCAGACCGTGCGCGAGACGCTGCCGGAAGGTTTCCAGCGCTCGGAATTCCTGCTGGACCACGGCGCCATCGACCAGATCTGTGATCGCCGCGAGTTGCGCGATCGCCTCGCGCAATTACTCGCGTTGATGATGAAACAGCCCATGCCCGAAGACGATGCGGTCGTCTCCGCATGAGCCGTAAATACTTTGGCACCGATGGCATCCGTGGACGCGTCGGCGAAGGTGCGATCTCGGCGGATTTCGTGCTGCGCCTTGGCAATGCCTACGGCCATGTCTTGACGGGCGTTGTGCAGGACGGGCGCGAGTGGCGCAAGCCGGTCGTGATCATCGGCAAGGACACGCGTGTCTCCAACTACATGTTCGAGGCCGCGCTCGAAGCGGGACTGGTCGCGGCCGGTGTCGACGTGCAGTTGATGGGGCCGATGCCGACCCCGGCGGTCGCGCACCTGATCCACTCGCTACGTGCCGATGGTGGCATCGTCATTTCCGCATCGCACAACCCGCATCAAGACAACGGCATCAAGTTCTTCTCGGCACAGGGCGAGAAGCTCGACGACGCCAGTGAGCTCGCGATCGAGGTCGCACTCGAGCAACCCTTCCGCACCGTACCTTCGGAAGAGTTGGGCCGTGCGGTGCGTACCCGCGACGCGATCGGGCGCTATGTCGAAGCCTGCAAGAATTCGGTGCCCAAGGGTTTCGATCTCAGCGGCATGCGCATCGTCGTGGACTGTGCCAACGGGGCGACTTACCAGATCGGGCCGCTGGTGCTGCGCGAACTCGGTGCGCGCGTGGACGCCATCGGCATCGATCCCAATGGATTGAACATCAACGACGGCGTCGGCTCGACCCATCCGCAGCAGCTGGCAGAACGCGTCCGCGCGACCGGTGCGGATCTGGGCATTGCGTTCGATGGCGACGGCGATCGCGTGTTGTTTGTCGATGGCGACGGCGTCGTGCGCGACGGCGACGAATTGTTGTACGTGCTGGCGACTGACTGGCTGCAGAGCGGCCGGTTGCAGGGGCCGGTGGTCGGTACCTTGATGACCAATTACGGCTTCGAGCGTGCGCTCGGCGATCTCGGGATCGGTTTCATGCGCGCCAAGGTCGGCGATCGTCACGTACACAAGGCGATGGTCGAGCTGGAAAGCGTCCTCGGTGGTGAAGCCTCCGGACATCTGTTGTGCCTGGACCGTGCCAGCACCGGCGATGGGATTGTCAGCGCGTTGCAGGTGCTTGAAGTGCTGCGACGTCGCGACATCAGCCTGGGCGATGCCCTGCAAGGGCTGTCGATGGTGCCCCAAAAGACCATCAATGTTCGTGTTGCCAATGGCGCGAAACCAGCCGAGGCCGAAAGCGTCAAGTCCGCGCTCAAGGAGGCGCTGGCGGCTGTCGAAGGGCGTGGGCGCGCGTTCCTGCGTCCGTCCGGCACGGAACCGGTGGTGCGGGTCACGGTCGAAGCCGATGACGACGCGCTGATGCAGGCCACCCTGGACAAACTTGCCGATGCGGTGCGCGCTGTCGCCACGCACTGAGTCACGGAGACAACACATGACATCGCAAATACCCACCCTGGATATCCGCCGTTTCGACAGCGACCGTGACGCCTTCGTTGCCGAATTGGGTGCGGCGTACCGCCAATGGGGTTTCGCCGGCATCAGCGGCCATGACATCCCGCAGTCGCAAATCAACGATTCCTACGATGTTTTCAAACGTTTCTTTGCGTTACCCGAAGAGACCAAGAAGAAATACCACGTACCCGGCAGCGGTGGTGCGCGTGGCTATACGCCGTTTGGCGTGGAAACCGCAAAGGGCGCGAAGTATTCGGACCTGAAGGAGTTCTGGCACATCGGGCGCGAGATCCCGCGCGACTCGAAGTACGCGGATGTGATGACGCCGAACCTGTGGCCGGACGAAGTGCCGGAGTTCAAGCCGATCGGCTACCGTCTTTACGACACGCTCGACAAACTTGGTTCACGGGTGCTGTCGGCGCTGGCGCTGCATATCGATTTGTCCGAGGACTACTTCGTCGACAAGACCAACTTCGGCAATTCCATCCTTCGCCCGATCCATTACCCACCGATCACGGCCGACGACATTCCCAACGTGCGCGCCGGTGCGCACGAGGACATCAACC
>JAJAYW010000138.1 GCA_026786005.1 Lysobacter sp.
GGTAAAGCCCATCGCGCCCAGGTGCGCTCCTACAGATGCTTTGCAACGCGGTATCTTCGCCGCATGAGCAAACACTACGACAAGACCTATTTCGACAACTGGTATCGCCAGCGCGGTATCGGCGACAAACAACGCCTTGCGCGCAAGGTCGCCCTCGCCATCGCCACCACCGAATACCACCTGCAGAGACCGATCAGGACCGTCCTCGACATCGGCTGCGGCGAAGGCGTCTGGCGCGCGCCGCTGTTGAAATTGCGGCCAAAGGCGCAATACCTCGGCTTCGACAGCAGCGAGTATGCGATCACGCGCTACAGCCGCAGCCGCAACATCCACTTCGCCCGCTTCGGCGACTTCGCACAGCTGCGTCCGTGTGGGCCGGCCGACCTGCTGGTGTGCAGCGACGTGCTGCATTACCTGTCGACCCGCGAACTGGACCGTGGACTGCCGGGCCTGGCGGAGCTGTGTGGCGGTGTGGCCTTTCTCGAAACTTTCACCCGCGAGGACGAAGCCGAAGGCGACGAACACGATTTCCAGTCGCGGTCCGAACATTTCTACCGGCAACGTTTTGAAAAAATCGGATTGCGTGCGCTCGGCTCGCATTGCTGGTTGTCGCCACTGCTGGCCGACGATGCGACCGCGCTGGAGATCATGTAGGCGCGAAGGGCCGTGGGACCGTAGCCCGGATAAGCGCAGCGCATCCGGGGTTCTTGGTGACGTGACGAAAATCCCCGGGTGCGGCCTGCGGCCTTACCCGGGCTACGTATTGACGATGCGACAGCACTGCAAGCGATTTAATTTATGGCGTTCCTCAACCGCGTTTCTGCAGCGCACGTCTACGTGGTGATTTCGCTTCCGCCTTGCGCCACGCTGCCTCCCATGCCAATCGCGCCCAAGACCGCATTGCCTCGGACGAATCCATCGATTCTTCCGGCGCCGACCAGTAGCTCATGGTGATCTGCCGGGTCTTGCTGTCATAGACGAAAGGCGCGCTGCCTGCGGCTTCAAACTGCGTGCGCGTCTGCTCATCGACCTTGAGGTACAACATCTCGTCGTCGACCAGGCCGATCATCGTGCCATCGATGTAGACACCCCAGCCGCCGAACATCCGGCGCGCGGTGGCGGTACCCAGTGGCGACAGCAATTCGATTAGGTAGTCGATGCAAGGATCACGAACAGCCATGCGGCGTGAGTCTATGCGCTTTCCTTCTCCCTTCGGCGCCCGAAGGCAGAAGGATAAAAGCGCGCTGCGTCTTGATTCTCAATACACCGCCTGACGCACCAACAAGCTCTTGGCCAGCTGTCCGTGCAGATAGCCGATGCCGCGGGCGATGTGCAGCGTGGCAAACAGCAACAGGATGCCGCCAACGAACAACAGTGGCAACGACCACGCGTGCAATGACGTCGTGATGATGTCGCCATCGATGTTCAGCAGCTGCCAGCCGTACGCATTGCTATGGACATCCGCGAAACCCGTCCACACCAGCACCGGCGCCACGACGAATGCGATGGCTGTGCTCAGCAGCGTCACCGCAAGCGTGAAGTACACGATGCCCAGTGGCAGCATCGCCACGAAATACAACAGCGTGCTCCAGGTGCGCAGGTCGACGAACATATCCTTGATGCGCTCCAGCCACGGCTTGCCGCGTCCGGCATAGAGCGGCCTGCGCGGCATGCGTTCGCCGAGCATGACTTCAACGATGCGGCCTTCCACCAGCGACAGCACGCGCACCGAGCCGAAGAACAGGATCACGAACGGGATGCCGATGATCAGCACCGCCAATCCCGCAGACAACGAGATGCCGGTGATCACCCAGGTGAAGTAGAAAATGCCGGTGGCGAACGCGAGCACCATATAGAACAGCGCCGCATACGCGCGTGGATCTGCGGCGACGCCGAAGAAACGCCCCGGCAGCGACTGGCGTGGACGCGGCGGCGGCGCACGCAATGCGGTCTGCACCGTCACTTCGGTATCGCGATAGATCCCGGCGACTTCTTCCGGCGCGCCATAACTCGAGGCCACCGCGGCGATCACTTCGGCTTCGCTCTTGCCGAGCCCGCCCTGGACGGCATGTTCGGCAAGTTCGGAACGCAGGTATTCCTCGGCGTCGTACAACGCGTCCTGTACCAGTGCCGGATCGGCACCGGTCAATGCGGCACGCAGCTGATCCAGATATTCCGAAATGGAGACGGGAAGACGGGGACTATCAATTTGCGAGCCAGGGTGTGCGGCGTTCATGGAATAAGCCCTTCAAGGACGGTGTCGACGGAATCACGGGTGGCGCGCCAGGCGGCGGCCCATTCGCGCAGGGCGTCGCGGCCTTGCGCGGTGATGCGGTAATAGCGGCGCGGCGGTCCGGACATCGATGGTTCGACGTAGCTGTCGAACAGGCCGGCGGCGCCAAGATTGCGCAGCACCGGATACAGCGCGCTTTGTTTGCCGCTGAGCACGCCGTCACCGAAGCGCTCCAGGCTTTTTGCGATCTGGTACCCGTACATTGGTTCGTCGGCGCGTGCGAGCACCGCCAGCAAGGCCAGGGAGACGGTGCCCGTGCTGAGTTCCTTCTGGAATTTCTTCAGCTGGACCTCGCCCGAAGGCAGGTCTGGCTGAAGCGGGTCTGGTTGAAGCTCGGGCTGGTTCACGGCCTACCTCCACTACGTTGGAGGCAATACTACTACTCACTTCACTATAGTGAATAGGCTATTAGTCATACATGTCGCTAACACCGGCCGTTGCACTCTCCGATGGGATGCAACAACGAAGGAGGTGCCCAATGCCACGCGGCGACAAATCCACCTACACCGACAAGCAGAAGCGACAGGCCGAGCACATCGAGGACAGCGAGCTGGAACAGGGCCGTTCCCGCGAGGCCGCCGAGCGGATCGCCTGGGCCACGGTCAACAAACAGGATGGCGGTGGCAAGAAGTCGGGCTCTGGGCGCTCTACAGCGAAGAAGACGACCGGGAAAGCGGCGAAGGCCAGCAAGTAAGGTTTGACAGGCCATTCAAGTCTTCATTCCCGGTGAAAGCCGGGATGACAGGCAAGAACCCGCTCAGAAACCAGGGAAAGCACCGCTGCAGTGCACAACGCACCCAGCCCTTTTCCGCTACCCTTGTGCGCTGCAACAATCGGCGCCGCACACAATGCTCTATCAGCTGCACGAAATGACCCGTTCGTTGTTCAGCCCGCTGGTCCATTGGGCCGAAGCCAACGCCAAGATCCTCACCGCGCCGAGCAGCCCCTTCGCCGTCATCCCCGGCGCGCAACGCATGGCCGCCAACTACGAGTTGTTCCATCGCGTGGGCAAGGATTACGAGAAACCCGAATTCGACATCCATTCGATCGAGATCCAGGGTCAGCAAGTCCCAGTCGTGCAGATCGATGCGCTGGTCAAACCGTTCTGCAAGCTGCTGCGCTTCAAGCGCTACACCGACGATGCCGGCAGCATCACCGGCCTGAAAAACCATCCGACCGTGCTGGTGGTCGCGCCGCTATCCGGCCACCACGCCACGCTGCTGCGCGACACCGTGCGCACGCTGCTGCAGGACCACAAGGTTTACCTCACCGACTGGATCGATGCGCGCATGGTGCCGATGGACGAAGGCGACTTCGGACTCGACGACTACATCGCCTACATCCAGGACTTCATACGCCACATCGGCGCGGACAACCTGCACGTGATCAGCGTCTGCCAACCCACCGTGCCGGTGCTGGCCGCGATCTCGCTGATGGCATCGCGTGGCGAAGCCGTTCCCAAGTCAATGGTGATGATGGGCGGCCCGATCGACCCGCGCGAGAACCCGACCGCGGTCAACAACCTCGCCACCGAAAAACCACTGGACTGGTTCCGGCATAACGTGATCCACAGCGTGCCCTATCCGTATCCCGGTCGCGGCCGCATGGTGTATCCGGGGTTCCTGCAGCACACCGGTTTCGTCGCGATGAATCCCGACCGCCACATGCAGTCGCATTGGGATTTCTATCAGGATCTGGTGCGCGGCGATCTTGAAGATGCCGACACGCATCGTCGTTTCTACGACGAATACAACGCCGTCCTCGACCTGCCGGCCGAGTATTACCTCGACACGATCCGCGTCGTGTTCCAGCAGCATTTGCTGCCGCGTGGCGAATGGGTCGTCGATGGCGAACGCGTCGACCCGTCGGCGATCGAAAGCTGCGCGCTGATGACGATCGAGGGCGAACTCGACGATATTTCCGGCCAGGGCCAGACCCGCGCCGCGCACCAGCTGTGCAGCGGCATCCCGCAAGACAGCCAGTTGCATTACACGGCAGTCGGTGCCGGCCACTACGGCATCTTCAGCGGCCGCCGCTGGCGCGAGCAGGTGTACCCGCAGGTGCGCGAGTTCATTCGCAAGCACGAGTAATGTTGTTCCCTTCTCCCATCGGGAGAAGGTGCCCGAAGGGCGGATGAGGACGGGAGTGATCCGTTGCGGTAGCCGATCAGCAAGCGATGCATCGAATTCCGTGCGCATGGAATCGTTCTTCGTCCATACAGCGCGTATCACAATCTGAATTCCACGCCCTCATCCGGCGCTTCGCGCCACCTTCTCCCGAGGGGAGAAGGAAGTGCAGGCGCACCAGCAACCCGTTAGGCTGCGGCTCTCGCCATCGGAACCATCGCCATGCGCTTCGACATCCCGTTGCTGACCGCTGCCTTGGTGCTCGCCTGCTCGTCGGCCAGCGCACAAGACACACCCGCCAAGCCAAAGTCCGCGCAGGAAATCATCGACGCAGCGCCCGCCTCCGACTGGCGCACGCTGGACCCCGCCAACACGCTGTACCTGGAGCTCGCCACGGGCCGCGTGATCATGGAACTGGCGCCAGCCTTCGCACCGGAACACGTCGCCAACATCAAGGCGCTCGCCAAAGGTGGCTACTGGAACGGTCTCAGCATCAACCGCTCGCAGGACAACTTCGTCGTGCAATGGGGTGATCCGACCGAGGATGAAAAAGCGCGCAAGGCGTTGCCGAAAAAGGTGAAGGCCAAACTGCCTGTCGAGTTCACCCGCAGCGCGAGCAAACTCGCCTTCGATCGCTTGCCTGACGCCGATGGCTGGGCGCGTGAGGTGGGTTTCTCGAATGGTTTTGCCGCCGCCCGCGATCCGCAAAAGGGCGAGGCCTGGCTTGCGCATTGCTACGGTGCGATCGGCGCCGGCCGCGATGTCGCCGCCGACAGCAGCAACGGCACCGAGTTGTATGTGGTGACCGGCCAGTCGCCGCGCCAGCTCGACCGCAACATCACGCTGGTCGGTCGCGTAGTGCAGGGCATGGAATTGTTGTCGGTCTTGCCGCGCGGCACTGGCGCGCTTGGTTTTTACGAGAAAGCCGAACAGCGCGTGCCGATCAAGTCGATCCGTCTGGCGTTGGACCTGCCGAAAAAAGATCGTGTCGCGTTGCAGGCGCTCAGGACCGATAGCAAGGCCTTCACCGATGCGGTCGAAGCACGCCGCAATCGTCGTGACGACTGGTACAAGGTGCCCGCAGGCCACATCGACCTGTGCAACGTGTCGCTGCCCGTACGCAAACCGCCGGCAAAGTAACGTGCGCGTGCGGCCGGCAACTTCAAGTCAAGCCGTGGAATCCTGGCTCAGCGCCTCATGTTGGAACAGCCGCATCCGGATCACGCTCCGATAGCGGCCGTCGCTGAAATACTCGTCTACCAACACGCCTTCCCGCTGGAAACCTGCATCTTCGTAGATGCGGATGGCGTGGGCGTTGTCCACATCGACCAGCAGGTACAACTTGTACAGGTTCAAAACGCGAAACGCGTAGTTGATCGCCAACCGCGTCGCGGCACGGGCGTAACCGCGGCGCTGGCGGTCGGGCGAGATCATGATCAGGAACTCGGCGCGCCGATGCAGGTGGTCGATTTCCACCAGTTCCACCAGTCCCACGCGCTCGCGCGCGTTGTCTTCGACGATGAAACGGCGCTCGGACTGGTCGTGGATGTGCTTGCGGAACAGTTCCTCCAGTTCCACAAACGATTCGTAGGGCTCTTCAAACCAGTAGCCCATGATCGTCCGGTTGTTGTTGAGCTGGTGGACGAAGTTGAGGTCGCTGCGTTCGAGCGGACGCAACGTGACTTCTGCCGTGGCGGTCTTGTTCTGGGCGCACCCTACCCGATCCCGGTGCATCCCGCGTGACTTCGATTGCGCACTTTATTTTCAAATCCCCAGATAAAAAAAGGGCCGCCCTGGGGCGACCCTTTTTGCGGCACGACACCGATGGCAAGCGTTTAAAACTCCTGCGAGAACCTGATACCAAACGTCCTCGGTTGCGTACTGACCGTGTACGGCTGGAAGCCGCACACCAGCGTCGGGCACTGGGCAAACCGTGCCAGTTCGGTGCGTTTGTCGAAGGCGTTCTTGAGGTAGAAATCCAGCGACCAGTTGTTTCTCCGGAACCCCGCTGACAGATCCGTCAGCGTGTAGGCATCCAGGTCGCCCAGCAGTTCGCGTTGTGCCTCGCGCAGGTCGGTGGTGCGATCTCCCTGATGGAATACGGCCGCCTGGAAGTGAGCCTCGCCTGCTGCCACGTCCCATGTGTACCGGCCGGTGAGGTTGCCCTTGAACTCCGGCGTGACCGGGAGGCGGCTCCCCGCCAGCGCCCGATCGAACGGCCGACTGGGTAAATAGCAGTCGGGCACCGGAACCCCATTGGCATCGGTCTGCGCGCAATAGTCCTTCGTCAACTTGGCGTCGTACCAGGCGAAGCCACCCGAAACCCGCAAGTTGTACGTCGCAGCCCAGTTCAAATCGATCTCGACACCGTCGATTTGCGCCTGGGCCGCATTGCGGATCTCGGTGAGTCCGTTCTGCCCCAGGTAGGCGAACTGGAAGTCATCCCAATCCTGGCGGAACACGGCGCCATTCAACGTCAAACGGTTGTTGGCCCAGCTGGTCTTCCAGCCAAGCTCGTAGTTGGTGAGGAAGTCGGACATGTACGGCGCCAGCGTGCCGCGGCGATTGATGCCGCCCGGTCTGTAACCTTCCGACCAGGTTGCATAAATCAACTTCGTGTCGTCGATTTCGTAGGTGACATTGAAGCGCCCGATGGTGTCCTTCTCGCTCGTCTCCTTGTCGAGATTGATGCAGGGTGCGCCGTTGAAATCCTCCTGGGAGAAACACTGGCTTTCGCCCGTGGAACCGCTGAATCCGGCACCGAACCCGTAAAACCCCTTCAGACCGTTGCGTGCCTTGAAATGCCGCGCACCGCCGGTGACGGTGAGCTGGTCGGTGATGTCGAACGACACTTCGCCGAAGACCGCCTCGTCGCGATCGCTGCGTTCCTGCGAGGTCAACCAGATGGTGTCTTCAAATCCCGGCACGGAAATCGAAGTGGCCAGATTGTCGACGCGATAGCGCTGGAAGATTTCGTGGTCCTGCTGTTGCCAGAACAGGCCGCCGACGAAACGGATGCGGTGCTCGGCCGGTGAGGAGATCCGCAATTCGTGGCTCCGTTTGCGGTAGCCATCGAACGCCTGGATGTATTGCGCCGGATTGATCAGGTCGCCGTTGTCGTCGTAGAAATACGCGCCGTAGCCAGCCAGCGTGTCGTACCAGAAACCGTAATCGTTGTAGTCGGCTTCCGAATCGACATCGCGCTTGAGGTGCGAGAACGCATACACCAGGTCGAAGTTGCCGATCTTGCCCTCCACCGTGAGCGCGGCCTGGACCCAGCGATCCTTTGACGACTCCGGATAGAAATGCTTCACCGCGAGATCGCCCACGCTGGGGTCGTAACCCCGGCTGCCGCCGGCCACGAGTTTCTGCGCCATCACCGCGGGAGTGATACTCCAGCTGTCGTTGAGGTCGAGCCGCAGCGCCGCGCGTGCGCCGAAGGTGTGGGCATCGTTGTAGTCCTCATCGACGCGATTGGCGTTGTCGATGGTGATGCCCGATGTCGGGAACGTGCGCGTTCCCCTGACATTGTCGACATAGCCGGCGTCATTTTTCTCCCAGCCAACGAGACGGATCGCGGTGTGGTCGTTGATCGGAATGTTGGCGAAGCCCTCGGCCACATGACCGATCCCGCCGTCCTCGATCGCGTTGAACTCGACACCATAGCCGGAGGCGAACGCGGACGGATCAGGCTTGTTGGTGATGATGCGCAGCGTGCCCGACTGCGAACTGGCGCCATACAGCGTGCCCTGCGGGCCGGCGAGCGCCTCGACGCGTTCGATGTCGTACATGTGGATGTCGAGCGAACCCGACGCCGACGTGATCGGCTGCTCGTCCAGGTACACGCCCACGCTGGGCTGGGAAGCGGAATGGTTGCCGTCGCCGCCGCTGACCACGCCGCGCATGTACACCTGCACGAACCCGGGACCGGAGAACACACCGCCACCCGCGGTGCCGTAGGA
>JAJAYW010000139.1 GCA_026786005.1 Lysobacter sp.
GGCGCCCGCCACCGTCTACATACGCAATGCGCGCGGGATGTTCCTGCAGGGGCGCTGGGGCGATGGCTGGCGACTGGCGTCGAAAGCCTGGCAAGCCAGCCCCGACCCGGCGCTGCGCCGGGACATCGTCGGGCTGCTTCCTTTCGCGCTGCGGCGCATGGCGCGCGGTGTCATCCCGCGCTAGCGCGGCGCTTAACCTCACCGCGCGCCGCGCTGGAACAACACCACTTCTACCGTCTGCAACAGGATCATCAGGTCGAAAACCACGCCGTGGTTCTTCACGTAGAACAGGTCGAACTTCAGCTTCTCCTCCGCATCGCGCACCGATGCGCCATAGGGGTAGCGAAGCTGCGCCCAGCCCGTGAGGCCCGGCTTCACGCAATGGCGCACCGCGTAGTAACGGATTTCCTGGCTGAGCATGTCGACGAACTGGGGCCGTTCCGGGCGCGGTCCGACGAAACTCATTTCACCGCGCAGCACATTGATCAGCTGCGGCAACTCGTCGAGCCGGGTCAGCCGGATGAAGCGGCCGACACGGGTGCTGCGGTTGTCCTCGCGGCTTGCCCACTGCGCCACACCGCCCTGCTCGGCATCGACCCGCATGCTGCGGAATTTCACCAGCTCGAAATTCTGCCCACTCTCGCCGACGCGTATCTGCCGGTAGAGCATCGGCCCTTTCGACTCCAGCTTGATGCACAACGCCACCACCACCATGAACGGCCAAGCGACCAGCAACAGTGCCGATGCGGCCAAGAGGTCGAAGAAACGCTTGCTCAGGCGACGCGCCATCGAATGATCGAAGCCGCCGGAAAACACCAGCCACGACGGATCGACGACGTTGAGCGTGACCACCCCGGCTTCGCGCTCGAAAAAAGTGGAAAGATCGGTCATCAAGATCCCGCGCTGCGCACAGGTCAGCATTTCCTCCATCGGCAGACCGCCACGGCGTTCGTCCGGGGCCACCACGATCTCGAATACCTGCAGGCGGTTCACCATCTCCACCAGATCACAATCCGGATGCACCTGTAGCTCTTCGCTTACGACCACAGGCTGGCCCGCGATGGGCACAAACCCGACCACCACGAACGAGTGTCGATCGGAGTTTCGCCGCAAACGGCTGTTGATGAGGTCGGCGTTCTTGCCCGCCCCCAATACCAGCACGCGGCGTTTGAACGCATCGGCCCCGAACAAATGCTGCGATAGGAGGCGCGTGCCGTAGACGCCGACAAAGCCCAGTACCAGCGACAGCGCCAGCACGCCGCGGCCGATGTAGGTCGCCGGCACCAGGTAGTACAGCACCAGCAATCCGATCCCGCCGAAGGCAAAGGACAGCACCAACCGCAGGACGAAATCCATCCGGTTGTGACGCACGTGCACCTGGTACAGCCCAAATGCCTGCATCGCCACGGTAACGAAGAACGCCACCAGCAGCCGCCGCAGCGGGAACGTTTCGGCAAAGGTCACATGGCCTTCGGGATCACCCGCGAAACGCAACCAGGCCGCCAGGCTGACGGCTGCCACGACGACCAGCAGCTCCAGCAGCCACAGGTATATGGTCGCGCGGCCTTTGCGGCTCTTTCGGTTGGTGGACATGGCGCTCATGGGGCCGCTACCCCGAAGGCACGCACGACCACGGCCAAGCCCGCCGGCCACAGGAAAAATTCGTCGCGCCCGGCAACGCACCCCCCCACGCAGACAGACCAGGCATCAAGGCCTTCACTTTCGCTGTTCGAAACGCGCATATATCCCCCTGAAACACCGCCCCCCCGACCCACGACCCGTGCAGCTTGTGGGCGGTGTGTTTGATACAACGACGGAACTCGCGCGATCCGGCCGGACTGCGGCGGTGGCCAGCAAGCGCAAGCTCGATTTGAAGCGATGGACGCTCGCCAGCCCGCCGCCGGCGAGGTGCAACAGTCGCCGGCTTGGCGCCCGGACACAAAAAAACCCGGATTTACCGGGTTTTATGTGAATTCACGGGATGTCCTGAGACTTCCTGAAATCGCCTGATGGTGCCCAAGAGGGGACTCGAACCCCTACAACCTAAGTCGCTACCACCTCAAGGTAGTGCGTCTACCAATTCCGCCACCTGGGCAAACAGATACCGCGCGTTGTTTTGCGCGGGAAAAGATTGTAATCGCTATCAGCCGCCCTGCGACGGTGCAGGCTGTGGTTGCGATGTGCTTTGTGGGGATTGCGTTGGCGCAGGCACTGTCGTGGACGGCGCTTGCGGAACTGTCGAGCCCGCCGCGGGTGCGGGTGTCGTAGCCGCTGGTGCGGTCGGGATGGTGGGATTGGGCGTCGCAGCCGGTGCTGCGGGCACTTGCGCCATCACACCGAGATCCTGCTGTGCGGGTGTCGTCGTGGTGCTGCCGTTGGTGTGGTACCACGCCATGAACAGGCTGATCACGAAAAACAGGATCCCCATGTACTTGGTGGTCTTGGTCAGGAAATTGGAGGCACCGCGTGAACCGAACACGGTGGCCGATGCGCCACCACCAAAACCGGAACCCGCCTGCGCACCGGCACCACGCTGCATCAGGATCAGCACGATCATCGCCAGCGCCAGCAGCACGTAAATCACATTGAGGGTCAACAGGAGCATCGGGAACTCTGGAATTTGTTAGGCCGCCGCAGCGACGATGTCGAGGAAATCCCGGGCTACCAGCGATGCCCCGCCCACCAGTCCACCATCGACATCGGTTTGCGAGAACAGCGCGACGGCGTTGTCGGGCTTGACGCTGCCGCCATACAGGATCGTCAGCGAGCCGGCGATTTTAGCATCGCGCGCCGCCACTTCGCCACGAATGAAGGCATGGACCGCCTGGGCCTGCTCGGGCGAGGCGGTCTTGCCTGTGCCGATCGCCCAGACCGGTTCATACGCCAGCAGCGCCCCATCCAGTGCCTGTGCGCCGCCGATTGCGAATACTGGGCCCAGTTGCTGCTCGATCCGCCATTCAGTCTGTCCGGCCTCGCGCTCGTGCAGGGTTTCGCCGACGCAAAGGATCGGGGTCAATCCGGCCTTTTTCGCGGCAAGGAACTTGGCTGCGACGATCTCGCTGGTTTCGCCGTGATATTGGCGGCGCTCGGAGTGACCGATCAAGCCATACACGCAGCCAATGTCCTTCAACATCCCGGCCGAAACTTCCCCGGTGAAGGCGCCCTTTTCGTTCGTGCTTACATCCTGTGCGCCAAAAACCAGGCCGCGTGACGCGTAATGTTCGATCAGCTCACTCAGATACGGCATCGGCGGCAGGATGACCCGTTCGACGCCTGCTGGGACAGCGGCAGCGGCCAGTTCATCCAGCAATGCGCGGGCGAACGCACGGTCGCCATGCAATTTCCAGTTTCCGGCCACGATCTTTGGACGCATCGATGCACTCCTTTCCAAGAGGGCCAGTCTATCGCAGGCTGCCGACGCAGAATCCAGCCGATGGATGACGCGTGTGGCAGGATGCGCAAGTTCCCATCTGGATCAGCGGCACTGCCGTGCACGCCGCCACATGACCGCAACAGACATCAAATACTCGGCAACCATCGACCTGGTCAATCGCAACAATTCGCACTCGTTGCTGCACGAACTGGTCGTGGAATTGGAAGAACCCGGAATGTCGCTGCTCGAAGTCGGATGCTCGAGTGGATATCTCGGCTCGACCCTGGTGGCCAAGGGACATCACGTGACGGGCGTCGAGCCTGACAAGGCCGCCTCCGAAGCTGCGCGCTTGGTCTTGAACGAAGTGTTCAATGGCGACATCGATGCGTTCTTCGACGCCAATCCTGGGCGCCGATTCGACGCGATCATCCTGGGCGATGTCCTCGAACATCTGGTCGCCCCCGAGGCAGCTTTGCGTCGTTGCCTGGAGCATCTGGACGCAGACGGCGCGATCGTCATCTCCCTGCCCTGCGTGACCCACGGCAGCATCCGCGCGATGTTGCTGGAAGGGCGCTGGGAATACGCTGAGCTCGGCCTGCTCGACCGCACCCACCTGCGTTTTTTCTCGCGCAATGGTGTGGCGGAGCTGATGACGCACGCGGGCCTGGAAATCGACAGGCTGCATGCGATTGTCGTGCCGATCGAGGATGCTTCCGAACGCTACGGCATGGCGCTGCGCCCGCAATCGATCGCCGCGATCGAGGCATTGGCGTATGACGACGACGTATTCACTTTCCAGTTCGTGCTTCGAGCACAGCGGGCGGGACTGGAGGTATCGGCAGCGGATCTTCTGCAGCGGAACCTTGCGTGTCCAGCAAGGAATGTCGTGCCGCTGCCCAAACCGCCAGGACACCGATCGCCCTCGCAGCGCCTGCGCCTTCGATTGTTTAACGTTTTGTTGAAGCAGATCACGAAGCGCCGGTTTCGCCACGGCACCCGCAACTGACGTAGCCCGGGTAGCGCGTAGCGGACAACTACTTCAGCTTGATGTCGCGCAACCGCTCTTCCAGGTAGCCCTGCGCGGTGATCGGTTCCGGGTAGCGGCTCGGATTTTCCGGCGTGATCGTTGAAGGCAACACGTCAATGACGAAATCCGGATTTGGGTGCAGGAAAAATGGCGTCGAATAACGCGGCTGCCGTGCTTTCTCGCCCGGCGGATTAACTACCCGGTGCGTGGTGGATGGATAGACATGGTTGGTGAGGCGCTGCAGCATGTCGCCGATGTTGACGACGATGGTGTCAGCTTCCGAAGTGAACGGCACCCAGTCGCCGTTGCGGGCCTTGACTTCCAGCCCGGCTGCGCTCGCGCCCACCAGCAACGTGATCAGGTTGATGTCCTCGTGCGCCCC
>JAJAYW010000140.1 GCA_026786005.1 Lysobacter sp.
ACGAATCGCTGGACGACCTGATGTTGTTGGTGTGGAAGGGTCCTGATCAATCCCTCGCCCGCCGCGCCGCGCGCGGTGACCTGGATGCTCTGCACGTTCATCTGAATGAACACGATTTGCGCCTCGATAACGACGGCGTGGTGCTGGTCTGCGTAATGGCCGCGCAGATCGATGACGGATTGGATGCGTCGGATCGCGGCGAGCGACTGCGGCTGCGGGAAGCGCTGGGCCAGCTATTGGATTCGCCGCAGGAATGGCCGCTGGCGGCTGCGAATACGTTTGTTGTCATTGAAGAGTAAAACAACTTGATTCGTCATTCCTGCGTCCTCCGACAAGCTCAGGCTCACCGGGCGGAACTGACAGCACAAACAACCACCGGAGTGCCACATGCACCGCAATCGCACCGCAATCGTATTCACATGCGCGCTCGCAACGCTCAGCGGCATCGTCGTCGCGGCGGGACAAACCGCGGAGATGCCCGCCGTCGTCAGCAGGCCTTCGGTCGAGGTCCGCAGCAGCCCCGATTTCAGCGCACCCGCCATCGCCAAGCTCAATCGCGATGCGGCGGTGAAAATCGCCGGGCAGCAGGGCCTCTGGTTCCGCCTGAACATGGCGGACAAAGCCGGCCCCGCCAGTAAAACGGGCTTCGTTCGCGTCAACGATGTGCGGATGGCGTATTCGGGCAAGGAGAATTCCGACGCCAACATGCGCGCGTTGTTCACCGGCAAGGCCGGCAAGGGCCGCGTGAGCGAGACCGCGAGCGTGCGCGGCATCGACGAGAGCGATCTGCAATCCGCAGGTTTCGATGCGGCGCAACTGGCGCGCCTGGACGGATACCGGCTGACGCCCGCGGCGGCGGCGGCGCAAGCGCGCGCCAGTGGCTGGAGCGACAGCGCCGTCCCGTATGCGCTTGAATCGAAGCCGGCAGCAGCCGGTGGGCGCAAACAGTCCAGCCAAAGCCAGAAGCGCGCCGGGCTGTCCGCCGCCCGCGGCATTCTGTCGCGGATCGGCGGCAACATCGGCAGTAACGCCGGTGCGGTGGCCGACGTCGCCGACAAGGCGGTGCCGAAATCGGAGCAGGAACTCGCCGAAGAAGAACTTGCCCTCGGCCCGCAGATCGCCGGCCGCATCCTCGGGGCTGCGCCTTTGTGGAAGGACGATGCCGCGCAACGCCGCGTCAACCAGATCGGCCGCTGGCTGGCCTCGCACACCTCGCGGCCGGAACTGCCGTGGACGTTCGGCATCATCGACGACTCAGAAGTCAATGCATATGCCGCGCCGGGCGGCTACGTGCTGATCACGCGTGGCCTGTACAACCTGCTGGCCGACGATGGCGAAGTCGCGGCGGTACTCGGCCACGAGATCAGCCACGCAGTGCAACGCGATCATTACGAAGTGATCCGCAAGCAGGAAATGACATCGGTCGGCACCAACATTGCCGCATCCCGCGTCAATGTCGGCGGCGGCATCGCCGGCAGCTATGCCAAGGATTACGCGCAGAAGCACGGTGCCAAGATCGCACTGGCGCGGCTCGACCGCGAGGCGGAATTTCGTTCGGACGAAGCAGCGGAAATCTATCTCGCGCGCAGTGGCTTCAACCCCTTGTCGATGTACAT
Source organism: Lysobacter sp. (assembly GCA_026786005.1). Taxonomy (GTDB): domain Bacteria; phylum Pseudomonadota; class Gammaproteobacteria; order Xanthomonadales; family Xanthomonadaceae; genus JALYOU01. Next base: position 1,617 of record JAJAYW010000140.1, read on the forward strand.
GGTGCTGCAGAAAATGACCGCGCTCGGCACTGCATCAGCAAAACTCGCGCAGCTTTACAAGACGCATCCGCCGCTGGCCGACCGGCTGGATCGCATTGATCGACGGGGGTATGCGGGGTTGCAAACGTATACGCAGCGTTAGGCACCACATGAGAATTCGCATGAGACTAGCCATTGCTGCCGCACTCCTGCTGGCCATACCAAGTTTCGTCGCAGCCAAATCTCCTGAGTGCGAAGGATGGCCCACAAGCATGGCCTTCGTTCACTTAAAAAACGCCGGCTTGACTGACAACTCTCGAACTGACCCCTCAAAAGCCACAGCTATTCGCATCGCGTCTGAGAAGATCGGGAAAGACTTGTATCGGCAAGTACATCGCATAACCTTTCGCGAGACTTCCGGCGCAAATATTGAGGTGATTACCAGCAACAACGCCTCGTCGGAGGAGTGCTCAATGAGCGCAGTGGATGTTTTTGTTGTCTCAAAGCACCTTGGCGGGCGGGTCCGCTAGTGGTGCCTAACAATTCATTCAAGCCGAAGCCGCTTCGCGGCTCGGCTTAATTCAGGCGTTAGGCGTCATCATCCACTTAGCTTGCACTTCCGCAAGAAGGAGCAACCTGAAATGACCTACCACTTTGACGAAATCGTTGACAGCGAGGAAAAAGTGCGTTCAGTCATTGGTGATGCCAGCGATCTAGTCCGTCGAAAGCAGATTGACCACTTGGACGCACATGCCTGCGCCTTCATATCAAAAAGTCCGTTCTTGCTGATCTCCTCAACCGACTCCGAAGGTCGGATGGACATTTCCCCGAAGGGAGACCCCCCAGGTTTCGTTCATGTACTTGATCAACGCACGCTCGCCATACCCGACCGCCCGGGCAATAAGCGCGTCGACACGTTTAAGAATCTCGTACAGACACCTCAGGTCGGCCTACTCTTTCTGATACCTGGAAAAAAGGAGACTTTAAGGCTGAGTGGTCATGCGCAAATCGTCCGGGACCTCTGGGTTCGGGAACCAATGGCAATGAATGGAAAGGCCCCAGATTTCGCCATCATCGTCCGAGTCAATGAGGTCTTCTTTCATTGTGCGAAGTGCGTTATCCGCTCCAAACTCTGGGAATCTGACTCTTGGCCAGAACTTACAGGACTACCGACGCTCGCGCAGACCATGGTTGATCACGGCAGATTGGACAAGAGCGTGGAGGAGATGCAGTCAATCATTGAAGGCGATGCGAAGAATCGTCTGTACTGAAAGACGCCCGACACTTCATTCAAGCCGAAGCCGCTTCGCGGCTCGGCTTGATTCAGGCTGCCATCGCGCGACCGGACAATTCGTTCAACACGAGGCGCATCGCGCATCGGCTTGATTCAAGCGCTCGCCGCTACGATCCCGCGATGCCGGTACGAGGGCATCCCACAATTCAATTCGGCCGCGACGGTTCAGGTCGCGGCCACAGGTCAAGAACGCAACCAACCGATCTCAGCGGAACAGCCGCATCGTCAGCGGATAGCGGTAGGTCTGCCCGTCGTAGGCCTTGAAGACGGCGATCAGGCTGCACACCAGCCAGAGGACGGCCAGGCCGCACACGGCCAGCAACAGGAGGAAACCGGCCGGAACGGTAAGCAGCGCGCCGATACCGAGGGTAATCACCGTCACGCCTACCAGCAGAAAACCGATCACCACCGCGATGCACATGTAAATGAACATGCTGAGGTTGAAGTTCACGGCTTCCTTGGCGTGGTCGGCGGCAAACGAGGATCGGTCGCGTACCAGCATCCAGACCGCCAGGGCGCCGAGGGCGCCGGCAACACCGGCAATCCAGCTCGTGACCAGCGCGGCTACCAAGGCCGCGGCATGGGCGCCCGCCGCCCATTGACGATCGCTCAGGCTGTGGGACGTCGTCTGCAGGGTTTCCATCACTCGGCTCCTCCCGGAAAAAGTCCGGTCAGGATCAATAATGGGGCTTGCGGTAGCGGGTGCAAGCCAACTTAAGACCTATTCGGGCGCGTGTTTGCAGGAATGTTGAGTGGGCCTGGCTGGCCCACCATGCGCAGGAACGCGTTGCCTCCACGAACAGAGGTAGGCCAGCCCCCCTGCCCGCTCCTGCGAAGTGCGGAATCACTCCCCGGCGACGGTCATCCGGCCGACCAGGATGGAGCCGGTGCGCACGTGCGAGCGCGTATCGACGTCGCTGCCGACCGCTTCGATCGCGGCGAACATCGCCTTGAGATTGCCTGCAATCGTGATGCCATCGACCGGATAGGAAATCGTTCCGTTCTCGATCAGGAAACCGCCTGCGCCGCGCGAATAGTCGCCGGTGATGGTGTTGACGCCCTGTCCCATCAGGTCGGTTACCAATAGCGCGCGTGGCTGCGCGGCGATGAGTTCGTCCAGACCGCGCGCATTGGCGGATACCTGCAGGTTGTGGACGCCACCCGCATTGCCGGTGGTTTGCAGGCCGAGCTTGCGCGCGGAATAGCTGCCAAGCACGTAACGCTGCAACACGCCATCCACGACCAACGGTGATTCGTGCGTGGCCACGCCTTCGGCATCGTACGAAGACGACCGGAATCCGCCGTGCAGGAACGGTTGTTCCTCGATGCGCATCCAGTCCGGGAAAATCTGTTTGCCGGCGTGATCGATCAGGAAACTCGCCTTTCGATACAACGCGCCACCAGATACCGCTCCCAACAGATGTCCGATCAGCGAACGCGCCATTTCCGCCGAGAACAATACCGGCATCTCGCCCGTCGGCAGCGAACGCGGTTGCAGGCGAGCGACGGTCCGTTCGGCAGCGCGGCGTCCGACCGATGCTGCTGCTTCCAGTCCTTCCTCCGCCAACGCCGTCGTGTACCAGCCGTCGCGTTGCATGCCGTCGCCGCGACCGGCAATCAGCGCGCAGCCGATGCTGTGCTGCGTGTCGCGTTCGCGTCCGACGAAGCCGTGGGTGTTGGCGTACACCGACAGACTTTCGCCGCTGCCGACCGACGCGCCATCTGAATTCTCGATGCGCTTGTCGAACTCGCGCCCAGCGGTCTCGCAGGCCAGCGCAAGGTCGATCGCGCGATCGGCATCGAGCGCCCACGGATGCCAGGTATCGAAGTCGCGGATATCGGTCGCCATCAAGTCAGCATCGGCCAGGCCGGCTGCGGGATCTTCTTCAGTAAAGGTCGCAATCGCGCAGGCCTGCGCCACGGTGGCGTCGAGGCTGTCCTCACGCAGGTCGGCAGTGCTGGCGCTGCCCTTGCGCTGGCCGAAGTACACGGTGACGGCGATCCCGCGGTCGCGCGTGGACTCGACGGTTTCGACCGCGCCCAGGCGCACGTTGACGCTGAGGCCGCGTTCTTCTGAGCACGACACTTCCGCCTGCGTCGCGCCTTGCGCACGACAGCGGTCGAGCAGCGCCTGCGCCGTGGCAGCCAGTTGGTCGAGCCGCGCCTGACTGTTGTCGGCTGCGGCGGGAAGGGAAACTGCGTTCAATGCTTTATCCTTCGATTGGAGTTGTTTTCGCGATTCAGCGAAGGCGGAAACGACGAGCAGACATCAAACATGGATTCGACCAAGATGCGCGGAAAAGACGACACCACCGGAGACTTCCTCAGCCCCAGCCGCAGCGAACAACGGCGCGGCGCGCTTGAAATCTTCGAGCTGGGCGAAAAGCTCGTGGCCTTGAGCGCCGTCCAGCTTTCCAAATTGCCGATTCCCGACGACCTGCTGCCGCACATCCACGAAACGCAAAGTATTCCGTCGCATATCGCGCGCAAGCGGCAGCTGCAGTTCCTGGCAAAGCAGATGCGGCGCGAGGACGACGAAACCCTGGATGCAATCCGCGATGCGCTGGACGCCGGCGGCGAAGCATCGCGCCGCGAAACTGCGCAGCTGCATCAGGTAGAAGCGTGGCGGGAGCGATTGCTGGCCGATGGCGATAGCGCGTTGACGGAATTGCTGGCCGCCTATCCCACCAGCGATCGCCAGCACTTGCGCCAGCTGGTGCGCAATGCGAATGAGGAACAGCTGAAAAACAAGCCGCCGCATGCGCATCGTGAACTGTTCCGGGTGTTGCGGGAGCTTCTGGCGGAGTCTGGACAGGATTCGCGCGACGAAACTGCGTGAGTCGTCAGGCGAATGTTTGGTTTCAGAACACCTCGCACATTCCGAAACAAACTCGTCATCCCCGCAAAGGCGGGAACCCAGCGACGTTAGATTCCTGATGCAGGGCACCAGAGACATTTCCGGCATTTGAACGTGCACGCCCTCACACCCAAAGGGGGCTTCGTGCGGAACGATCGGCGCTACGCGACCCGGCCTTCGCGCTGACGCAAAGGCGTTCAGGACTACGCGAGCCAATGGCTCGCAAGCGCAGCCGTTCACCCCGGCGGGAGAAGGTAAAAACACAGCGATTACGCCTGCGTTCCGCCAACGGTAATTCCGTCGATCAACAACGATGGCTGACCTACGCCGACCGGCACGCTCTGCCCATCCTTGCCGCACACGCCGACGCCTTCGTCCAGTGCGAGGTCGTTGCCGATCATGCGCACCTTCTGCATCGTTTCCGGGCCGTTGCCGATCAGCGTCGCGCCCTTGACCGGCGCGGTGACCTTGCCGTCTTCGATGAGGTACGCCTCGGTTGCGGAGAAGACATATTTTCCTGACGTGATATCGACCTGTCCGCCGCCGAAATTCACCGCGTATAAGCCTTTTTTCACCGACCGGATCATCTCTTCTGGATCGTGCGTCCCGGCCAGCATGTAGGTGTTGGTCATGCGCGGCATGGTCATGTGCGCGAAGGACTCGCGCCGGCCGTTGCCGGTGGGCGCGACGCCCATCAGGCGCGCGTTGAGCGTGTCCTGCATGTAGCCGACCAGCACGCCGTCCTCGATCAGCGTAGTGGATTGCGTGGGCGTGCCTTCGTCGTCGATGTTAAGTGAACCGCGCCGACCCGGCAGCGTGCCGTCATCGACGATGGTCACGCCAGGCGACGCGACGCGCTGGCCCATGCGCCCGGCATACGTGCTCGTGCCTTTGCGGTTGAAGTCGCCTTCGAGGCCGTGGCCGACGGCTTCGTGCAGCAATACGCCCGGCCAACCCGCGCCCAGCACGACCGGCATCACGCCAGCGGGCGCATCGATCGCTTCCAGGTTCACCAGCGCCTGGCGTAAGGCTTCGCGCGCCCAGCGTTCGGGTTTGCCGTCGCCCAGCAGCTCGGCGTAGGAATAACGCCCGCCGCCACCGCCATGTCCCGATTCGCGACGGCCGTTCTGTTCGACGATGACCTGCACGCTGAAACGCACCAGAGGACGTACGTCGGCGGCCAGCACGCCATCGCTGCGCGCGACGAGGATCGTATCGACACCGCCCGCCAGGCTCACCGTCACCTGCTGTACGCGCGGATCAGCGGCGCGCAGCAGTTTGTCGACCTTGCGCAACGCCTCGACCTTCGCCTCGTTGCCGAGCGCGTCGATCGGATCGACGGGTGCGTAAAGCGCACGCCCATCGCCGGGTACCAGCGCACGCGCGACGTGCGCACTGCCATCGCGTGCGATCGCGCGCGCGGAATGCGCGGCGGACAACAAGGCTTCCGCGTTGATGTCGTCGGAATAAGCGAAGCCTGTCTTCTCGCCGGAGATCGCACGAACGCCGACGCCCTGCTCGATCGAATGCGCGCCGTCCTTGACGATGCCGTCTTCCACGCTCCAGCTTTCACGTCGCGCATGCTGGAAATACAGGTCGCCGAAGTCGATGCCGGGGCCGAGCAGCGTGCCGAACGCGCGATCCAGCCCGTTGGTGTCGAGGCCGCTGGGAAGCAGTAGGCGGGATTGGGCGAGAGTGAGGGATTGGGTCATGTGGAATGGGTTCTTTTGAAGATTATCGGCAGCAAGACGAGAAGAGTTCGAATATTGAGTCGTCATTCCCGCGCCGGGGGGAATGACATCTGAAATAAGAATGGGTTGCAGAAAAGATGAGGGTGTCCGCGCATCGAATCAACCCGATGGCACGGCGCGCGTCCTGAGGGTCGATTGCTGTCGCCCGATCACTTCGACTTTCGGGTCCTTCCAGGGTCCGGTGACGCGATACGTCTTGGCCGCCATCTGCCCCAGAGGTTTGCGCAGCACCGCATTCGCCGCCGCGCCAATCGCCGCACCCACCGGACCCCCTGCAATCGCGCCCACGGCCGTCAACAGATTCCCGGCCTTGGGTCGCACTTCAATGGTCTGGTCAAACTGCTGCGCGCGCAGATCGGCCGCGCCGCGGATGCGGATTTCGGCGGCCGGGCCGTCGATCAGCAGGTCGTCGCTACGTGCCCGGCCATTGCCGAAACGGATATTGCCGCCGATCCGGTTGAAGGCGAACCCCTTGTTGAAGAAATCACGGAAATCCAGTGTCAGGCGTCGCGGCAGTTCGGCGAGGCTGAGCAGGCCGAGCACGCGACCCGCACCAGGTTCGATCTCGACCAGCCGGCCGTCTTTCGCAAGGATGTTCAAGCTGCCGTCCAGTCGCTCCAGCTTGAACGCCGCTGGGCTGCCGGGCCACGACGCGTCGAACTTTGCCGTGCCATCCCCGCCCGCGAGGCGCCCGCCGAAACCGAAACCTGTCAGCAATGCGCCGAAGTCATCGCTGGCCACCGTCACGCCCATGCGCGTGCGCGCTACGGTGCCGCGGCCAACCCATTCCCCGTTGATGTCGATGCGTTGTTTCGGCGCGCGCAGTTGCAGTTGTTCGATGCGCATGCCACCAGCAATTGGGCGCGTGCGCAGTTTCGCCGTGCCGAAGGCGGCTGTTCCGAACCGCAGATCGGCGACGTCGATCGTCAGCGGCGGAACCTTGGCCGGATCCAGTTCGCTCGCAACAGGCGTGGTGCCTGCGGGCGTACGAACGGATCGGCTGCCTGCAGCGGGTAGAGCCGATCGCCAATGCAAACGCTCCAGGCGTCCGGCAATCGCGGCACCCTCCGCCTGTGGCACCAGCAATGCGCCCGCAAGCGCGTCGCCTTGGAGCTGGATCGCGGTGCCGTTGTTCGCAGCGGCGACCTGCAGCCGCGTGTTGCGAAATGCGCCGCCGAGCAACAACAGCCGGTCAGCGGTGACGTCGATGCGCCGCAGTGTCGGGCCATCGCCCTGCCCGCCCCCACCTTTCGCGATGCTGATCCATTCGATGGCGTCCAATGCGACCGCACGTCCGGTCGCGATCAATCCAGACACGGGCGCAGGCTCATTGACACTGCTTTCGCCGAGTACGGCGCGGATGCCGGTCTGTCCGTTGCCGCGACGTGCGCGTACCGCCAGCAGCGTGCCGAGCGCGACCCTGATTTCGCCGCTGCCCAGCGGCAATGGAATATCAACCGTCGTGGGCAACGCTGCATTTTCCGACTTGTTGAGCGGCGCCGGCAAAGTGAGGGCGGTGCCGACGAGATTCGAACGCAATTGCACGCCGCTCGGCGTCTGCCCGCGCGCCGCACCCGCGCGCGGGATCGCCAGCGCGATGGTCCATGTCGAACGCCCGTCCATGTGCGGCTTCAGCCAGTCGAGATTGGATGCTCGGTCGAGCAACGCATCGGCGGCGATGGCGGCGTCGAGTTCGGCCTCGAAGGCCTGACGCTTGTCGCGCGCGTAGCCGCCGGCGCGCAGGCTCAGGCGTCCGGGTTGCTGCTCGTGGCGAACGGCCAGTTTTTCCGCGCCGAATCCGCTGCGATTGAAATCGATCGCACCGCGCACGTCGTCGAACGTCAGCTTGAGCTCGCGATCGACCAGCGTCGCACCCAGCAATTCGACCTTGCCATCCAGCGATGGCGTTAGCGCACCGCGATACAACGGTTGCAGCAGGGTCAGGCCGACCGTGGTCGGGCCGCGCGCGTCAATTCGTGCCAACGTCGCCGCATTGGTCTTCTGCAGCGGACTCTGCTTGAGCAGGGCCAATATCGTCGATGCATCGCCACCGCCCTGCGCACCCACCTTCAATTCGGCTCGGGAAAAATCCGTGACCTCCGCGTGTACCTCGCGAAGGCCCACACCGGCAATCGCCCCTTTGCCGTCGAACGTCGCACCGTTGCCGACGAACGCGACATCCGCCTCGCTGATCTCGTAAGCCGGCCAGTCGTCACGGAACTTGATGTTGCCGCGGCGGATCGTGCCAGTGGCGGAGAAGCTGCCATCCCCGTCGCGGAACGGCCAGTCGTCAAGATCGCCGGCAATGATCGCGCGTCCGTCATGCACGGTGCCGGCGACCAGTGCCGTATCCAGCCAGCGGACCAGTGCGGGCGACATGGCATGGCGTATCCACAATGACTTGGCCGCCGCGAACGGGAGGTCGTCCACCGCCACCGCCAAGTCGATGCGCGGGCGCGTGGCGTCGCCATTGAACAGCAGGCCGCCGCGCAGGTCGAAGCCGTAATTTCCGCCGTCGAGTCGCAGGGACTCCGTGGCGATGCGCCATCCGTTGCTCTCGCGCCAGCCTGCGATGGTGCCGGTTGCAGCGATGTCGCGTGCACCATCACCGAACGCACGCACCCAGTCGAGATGCACGGCTGACGCAGGATCGAGTTGCAGTGAAAACGCATCGCTGTCGCCTTGCAATGTGCCGCCGATCCCGCTGACGCCAGGCGCGCCGCCGACAGGCGCGAATGCCACATCGCGCAGCGCGCCATCCGCGCGCATGCGCCCGCCCTGCACGCCTGCGACAACGACGCGTTGCAGGTGGCCCGATGGCCGGGCTTGCGACAGCCAGCGACGCAGCGCCGGATCGAGTCGGTCACTCAATGCTGCTGCGGCCAGCAGCGGACCCGCGTCGATGTTGTCGGCGAGCAACGCGTAACGGCGGCCACCTGCGACCATCAAGCCGTCCATGTCCTGCGTCGCGTCACCTGTGGTGATGCGAAGTGTCGGTGCGTCGAAACGCCATCCGCCTTCGATCATCCGCCAGCGTGCACGCGCCGTGAGATTGTCGAAACGCACGCTTGCCTTGCCTGCATTCGCTTCGATGCCGGCCGCCTGCAACGCGAGATCATCCAGGTCGGTATCGACGGTGATGCTGGCGATCCGGTGCGCGTGCAATTCGCCCCACGCCTGTGCACGTCCGCTGCCGCCGCGCACCTCGACGCCGGCAATCCGCAGCAGCGACGACCACGCTTCCAGATCAACCCTGCGCGATCCCGCATAAATGCGTCCGTTGCCACTGTTTCGATCGAAATCCAGTACCGCGTCCATCGGCATTGCGCCACGCGCGATGATGCCGCGCACGCCCACGCGCACGCGCTCGCCGTTGACCTGCATACGCAAGTTGATTTCGGGAAGTCGCACATCGATGCCCATCGAAGGCGCGAGGATCGCAAGCTTGCCGCCGATCACCTGCAGTTCGCCCAGGCCTTCCAGCGTCTTCAGCGGATCGCCGCCAGGTTTCTGCCCCGGAAGTCCGAGCACGTTCCAGCGTCCATCGGTGCTTCGCTCCAGCGTCAGTGACAATCCGCGTAGGCGCAGTTCGGTGAACGAGCGTCCCGGCAACAAGCCCGCATATTGTGCGACAAGAATTTCAGCTTCACCGATCGGTACCGCAGCCTCACCCGCGCCGATACGCAAACCAGCCAGACGCAACAACGGACCACGACGCGTCCACTCAGTTTCGACGCGATCGAATGCCACTGGCCGCCCTGCGCGCTCGCTCAGCCAAGCCGCGATCCTGTCCGGATGACGTTCGGCCATTGGCAGCAACTGGCTGGTCACGGCGGCGACCATTGCCATCAGGATCAAGCCTGCTGCCAGCGCGTACCAGACAGCGCGGTGGAGTGTGCGGGCGTGGCGGCGGAACGCGATGGGCATCAAATCATTCCGCGCGTGCTGGGAGCGGGGAAATTTTCAATGCTTGATACCGATCGTGGTGATTGCTGGGCTTGACGATGCGTCGATCCACGCTCTTGGCGCGGAACATCACTCCATTGGCCATCCGCTACCCGCGAAAAGCGCGGTTCGACAAGTTCACTCCAAGTGGCAATTTTCAATTTCGATTTGTCTGGAAGTTTTTCAAAGCAGCACGACATCAAACTGCTCCTGCAGATACTGCTCATCCGGCTGGAACCGGATCGACTTGCCCAGAAACTCCTCCAGCTCGGCGACCGCAGACGATTCCTCGTCGGTGATCCGCGCGACCACGTTCGGCGACGCGATCACCAGCAGACGCGCCGCCTCGAAC
>JAJAYW010000141.1 GCA_026786005.1 Lysobacter sp.
CCCGCTTGACCAGCTTCGCTGTTGGAAGCCGCTGGGATGACGATCCTGAAGTTCTTGGGGTTCGTTACGAATGAGCGATATCGAATCACTGTCTGGACAGGCGCTTGCCGACATCGCATCGGCGGATTCGCCCGATGCCATCGAAGCCTTGCGTGTGTCGCTGCTCGGCAAGAGCGGCAGCATCACCGCGCAGCTCAAGTCGCTGGGCGCGCTGCCCGCAGACCAGCGCAAGACTGCAGGCGAAACAATCAACTGCGCCCGTGATGCGATTTCGCAGGCCTTGTCGGCGCGCAAGGTCGAACTCGACGACGCCATGCTCGATGCGCGCCTGTCCACCGAAACCATCGATGTCACGCTGCCGGGCCGCCATGCTTCGCGTGGTGGCGTGCATCCGGTCAGCCGCACGCAGGAACGCATCGTCGAGATCTTCGGCCGGCTCGGCTATGAACTGGCAGACGGCCCCGAGATCGAGGACGACTGGCACAACTTCGAGGCATTGAATTTCCCGCCGCACCACCCCGCGCGTGCGATGCACGACACCTTCTACTTTGGCGACGGACGCCTGCTGCGCACGCATACCTCGGGCGTGCAGGTGCGCTACATGGCCGAACATGCGCCGCCGTTGCGGATGCTCGCGGCCGGCAAGGTCTATCGCTCCGATTCCGACCAGACGCATACGCCGATGTTCCACCAGGTCGAGGGCCTGCTGGTCGATGAGCACGCCAGCTTCGCCGATCTCAAGGGCACGCTCGGCGAATTCGTGCGTGCGTTCTTCGAGCGCGATTTTGCCATGCGGTTCCGTCCGAGCTTCTTCCCGTTCACCGAGCCGTCGGCGGAAGTCGATATCGCCTGGCAGCAGCCGGATGGATCGACGCGCTGGCTGGAAGTGCTCGGCTGCGGCATGGTCCATCCCAACGTGCTGCGCAACGTCGGTATCGATCCGGAACGCTACACCGGGTTTGCATTCGGTCTGGGGGTCGAGCGTTTCGCGATGCTGCGGTATGGCGTCGATGACCTGCGCAGTTTCTTCGATAACGATGTGCGCTTCCTTAAACAGTTTGCGTAGGGTGGGCCCTGGCCCACCGCTTCTCATCGGCAATCGATACATGGCAATGGCGGATCTAGACCCGCCCTACGGTGACGGCATGAAGTTTTCTGAAAACTGGCTCAGGCAACACGTCAAGACCGACGCGACACGCGAGCAACTCGCGGCGACGCTGACGGCGATCGGCCTCGAAGTCGAAGACGTCACGCCGCTGGGCGACGCGCTCGATGGCGTCGTTGTCGCGCACATCATCGAATGCGCGAAGCACCCGGAAGCCGACCGCCTGCAGGTCTGCCAAGTCGATGCGGGCGGCGAACGCCTGCAGGTCGTTTGCGGCGCGCCCAACGCGCGTCTGGGTCTGAAGGCGCCGCTGGCCACCGTCGGCACGCGCATCGGCGAGATCACGATCAAGGCCGCCAGACTGCGCGGCGTCGATTCCAACGGCATGTTGTGTTCGGCGAAAGAACTGGGGATCGATGCCGATGCGTCGGGCTTGCTCGAACTGCCAGCGGATGCCCCGGTCGGCAGCCCGCTCGCCGATTACCTCGGGCTGCCGGACGCGTCGTTCGAGCTGAAGCTCACGCCCAATCGTGCCGACTGTTTCAGCGTGCGCGGCATCGCCTTCGACGTGGCTGCCGGGTGCGGTAGCGAGGTTTCAACCCTCGATGCCACGCCGATGCCGGCGTTGAACGATGCGACCTTGCCGGTTGAATTGAACGCAGGCGCCGATGCGCCGCGTTACGTTGGCCGGGTGATCGAAGGTGTCGATGTCGCGCGCCCGACGCCGGTGTGGATGGCCGAACGCCTGCGCCGCAGCGGTATCCGCCCGGTCAGTTTTCTGGTCGACGTCAGCCAGTACGTGATGCTTGAACTTGGCCAGCCGATGCATGCCTTCGATCGCGACCTGCTCAAGGGTCCGGTCGGCGTGCGTCGTGCGCACACCGATGAAACATTGAAGTTGCTCGATGGCCGCGATGTCGTGCTCGACAGCGAATTCGTCGTCATCACCGATTCCGACCGCGTCGTGGCACTGGCCGGTTTGATGGGCGGTTTCGATACGCGCGTCACCGATGTCACGACGAACGTGTTCCTCGAAGCCGCGCACTTCGCGCCGGACGCAATCATCGGCCGTGGCCGCAAGCTCGGCTTGCACACCGATGCCGCGCATCGATTCGAGCGCGGCGTCGATCCGGAGTTGCCGCGCACAGCGATGGAAATCGCGACGCGCCTGATCGTCGAGATCGCAGGCGGCTCGCCTGGACCGGTGATCGAGGCGGTGTTGCCGGAACACCTGTCCAGGCAGGCTTCGATCACCTTGCGTCGCGCACGCCTGGCGCGCGTGCTCGGTTTGCAAATCGTCGACAGCGAAGTCGAACGTATCCTGCGCGCACTTGGGTTGGCGGTTGCCGTCATGGCTGATGGTTGGCAGGTCACGCCACCGACGCGCCGCTTCGATCTTGCGATCGAGGAAGACCTTATCGAAGAAATCGCCCGCATCCACGGCTACGACGCGATCCCCGTCACGTTGCCCGGCGGCGCGACACGCATCGCTGCGCCCAGCGAAACGCGCATCGATGAATCCGTTGTACGTCGACACATGGCAACGCGCGATTTTCTCGAAGCCATCAACTACGCCTTCGTTGATCGCGAATTGCTGGCGCACTGGCAGGCCATCGATGGCCTGGTGCAGTTGGCCAATCCACTCAGCGCGGATCTGGGCGCGATGCGGACGCAACTGTTGCCTGGCCTGGTCGCTGCACTTGCACGCAACACGGCGCGCCAGCAATCGCGTGTGCGCTCGTTCGAACTGGGCAAGGTGTTTCGCGGCAACAGCGCCGATGCACCGACCGAAACTTTGCGCGTGGCTGCGGCTGCCTGCGGCAACTTCGCCAGTGAGCAATGGGGCAGCGCCGCCCGCGCAGTGGATTTCCATGACTTGAAAGGTGACCTCGACAGCCTCGCAGCGTTGTCAGGCGTCACGCTCCAATACCGGCCGTCGCAATCGGTCGCGGGTCATCCGGGGCGTTCGGCCGACGTGTTCCGTGATGGGCACAAGCTCGGCTGGATCGGCCAGTTGCATCCGCGCCTGCAGCGCGCGCTCGATCTCGAAACCGACATCGTCGCTTTCGAGCTGGACCTGGAACCGTTGTTGTTGGGCAGCATCGCCCGGTCCCAATCGCTGTCCAGGTTCCCGTCCGTCCGCCGCGATCTCGCGTTCGTCGTCCCGGATGCCGCGTCGTGGGAGGCGGTTTCGTCGACGGCTCGCAACGCTGCAGGCCCGTCGCTGCGGGATCTGGTGCTGTTCGACCGGTACGTCGGCAAGGGGGTCGAAACCGGATTCAAGAGCCTCGCTATGGGCTTGATTCTGCAGGAGAGTTCGCGCACCCTGACTGACCGCGACGTGGACGTGGTGGTGGCCGATGTGGTGGCCGCACTGCAGCGCGACCACGGCGCGTCGATTCGTAGCTGATGTTGCTCAGGGGAACAACATGGCATTGACCAAGGCTGAAATGGCCGAGCGGCTGTTCGACGAAGTCGGTCTGAACAAACGCGAGGCAAAGGAGTTCGTCGACGCATTCTTCAATGCGTTGCGCGAAGCGCTGGAGCGCGGCCGGCAGGTCAAGTTGTCGGGCTTCGGCAATTTCGACTTGCGTCGCAAGAACCAGCGTCCCGGTCGTAATCCAAAAACCGGCGAAGAGATTCCGATTTCGGCGCGAACCGTGGTGACGTTCCGTCCTGGGCAGAAGCTCAAGGAACGCGTCGAGGCCTATGCCGGCGGCGAACATGCTTGACCCGGGCAGCAATCGCGAACTGCCGGCGATCCCAGCCAAACGCTATTTCACCATCGGTGAAGTCAGCGAGCTGTGCGACGTCAAGCCGCATGTATTGCGTTATTGGGAAACCGAATTTCCCAGCCTCAAGCCAGTCAAGCGCCGCGGCAATCGCCGTTACTACCAGCGCCACGACGTGCTGATGATCCGCCAGATCCGTGGCTTGTTGTATGAGCAGGGCTACACCATCGGCGGCGCGCGCCAGCGGCTTGAAGGTGAAGGCGCAAAGCAGGAGTCGGCGATGAGTTCGCAGATCGTCAGGCAGGTGCGGATGGAGCTGGAAGAAGTCCTGCAGCTGCTGCGGCGTTGAAGGTTCCCTGGTGTCAATTCTCGCTTCGCAGGAATGGCAGACTTGGAGCGGCTATAATTTCACCCGATGTCGGGGCGTAGCGCAGCCTGGTAGCGCATCTGCCTGGGGGGCAGAGGGTCGTCGGTTCAAATCCGGCCGTCCCGACCAATGATTCGAGCTTTCACGAAAACCCGGCGATGCCGGGTTTTTTGTTGGTGTGTGTCTCTGACCGGATATTCCACGTAGCGATCGAAGTCATAAACCCGAGCGTGCCCGTTTCGAGGACGCTCATGGAAAGAGCAGCGGAGCAAACGCTTTTCGCTCACCCTTGGATCAAGTCCGGGGCAGGCTCTGAGCCGGTCGAAGGACGCTCTACAGGGATACGCGATGTTTCTTGTAGCCCCGAGCTTGCTCGACTACTTTTCATCGGCCATCAAAAGCAGCGGAGCACGCTCCGCTCTACACAACGCAAGCGCGGTTGTTGCCTACGGGATATTCAATGGGAACTGAAGCCTCGACGCATGCCTTGTTTTTTTACGAGAGTGGCAGCGTAGGCTTCAGCCTTTGCAAGGCACTCTCCGGGAATCGCATGCGCCGATTTTTTCTGATCCTCTTCCTCTTTGGCCATGCCGCGTTGTTGCCCGCGTCGGCGCAATCCATGGACGAAGCCCCCCTTGCAACTACCACCACCCCGCCTGTGCCGGCAAACACCGACAAGGTCATCGATCTCGACACGGTGGTCGTCACCGGATCGCAGCCTGGCCCCGGCCTGTGGAAGGTCAGCAAGGGTGATCACACACTGTGGATCCTGGGTACCTTGTCGCCACTGCCAAGACGCATGCATTGGGAGTCGGCCGCCGTGCAGAAAGTGATCGCCGGTTCGCAGGAGATACTGGAGTCGCCCGGGGTCAAGGTCAGCACCAACCAAGGCATGTTCCGCACGCTGTTGCTGTTGCCGTCGTTGTTCAAGGCGCGCAAGAATCCGGATGGAAAGTCGCTTGAAGAACTGCTGCCCGCGGCGCAATATGCGCGCTGGCAGGTGCTGAAGAAACGCTACATCGGACGTGACCGCGGCGTCGAAAAATGGCGGCCCGTGTTCGCGGCGCTGGAACTGTACGACAAGGCCATCAAAGGCTCCGGCATGACGCACTCGGGCATCGTCGGCCCGGCGATCGATGCGGCCATCAAACAGGGCAAACCCAAAATCACATCCACCGTGGTCACGATCAAGCTCGATAGTCCTAAGGCCGAGATCAAGGCATTCTCGGGCGAAACCCTCAACGATCAGGATTGCTTCAACCGAACGCTCGATCGCATTGATGGCGACCTGGGCACGATGATCCTGCGCGCCAACGCCTGGGCGGTCGGCGATGTCGACACCTTGCGCACCTTGCCGTACCGCAATCAGTTCACTGCCTGCAGCGCCGCCTTCGCTGAAGCAGGTATCGTTCGCAAGCTGGGGTATGACGATCTCGACAAGCGCATGGAACGCACCTGGATCGCCGCGGCAGAAGTCGCGTTAGCAAAAAACACGTCAACGTTCGCGACGCTGCCGATCAGCCAGTTGCTGCAACCGGAAGGCTATCTCGCCAAGTTGCAGGCCAAGGGGTACGTCGTCGAAGCACCGTAGGGTGGGTCTTGACCCACAAGCCACGATTACGCGCATTCCCATGGGGCTTCGCGTCAGACGGAGTGGTGGGCCAAGGCCCAACCTACAAGTTCCCACCGTTAATCAGCTAAGCAAGCGCCAGCGTCATCGATCAGGCTGCTGAGCGCGGAGTCTGTGGGAGCTCGCTATTCAAATGTGTCCAGCGCGATAGCACCGAGGCGCGAATGCCGGCGACATCGAGTCCTGCCTGCGACAGTAAATCCTCGCGACTCGCGTGATGCTGGAATGCATCCGGCAGGCCCAGATGCAGGATTGGTAGCTGGACATCTTCGGCAGCGAGCAGTTCGGCGATCGCGGAGCCGGCGCCACCAGCCACGACGTTGTCTTCCAGGGTCACGAATCCCTCGTGCGTCTTCGCCAACTCAAGGATCAACGCGCGATCCAGTGGCTTGACGAAGCGCATGTTGACCACCGTCAGCCCGAGTTCCGCGCCAACTTTTTCAGCCGCCGATACCAATGCACCGAAGGCCAGCAGCGCCACCCGCGACCCGTGATGACGCAGTTGCGCCTTGCCGATCGGCAACGTGTCCAGATCCGTCTGTAGTGCTACGCCCGGACCGGTGCCGCGCGGATAACGCACCGCCGCCGGACCTTCGTGCCGATAGCCGGTCGACAGCATCTGCCGACACTCGTTCTCGTCCGATGCCGCCATCACCACCATGTGCGGCACGCAACGCAGGTACGACAGATCGAGGTTGCCCGCGTGCGTGGCACCGTCCGGACCGACCACGCCGCCGCGATCGATCGCGAACAGCACGTCGAGCTTCTGGATCGCCACGTCGTGGATCAACTGGTCGTAGCCGCGCTGCAGGAACGTCGAATAAATCGCCACCACCGGCTTGGCGCCTTCGCAGGCCATGCCGGCCGCGAGCGTCACGGCATGTTGCTCGGCGATGGCGACATCGAAATATCGCTCCGGATATTCCTTGCTGAAACGTACCAAGCCCGAGCCCTCGCGCATTGCGGGGGTAATAGCCAGCAACTGCGGATCGGCCGCAGCCATGTCGCACAACCAGTCGCCGAACACATCGGTGTAGGTCGGCTTCTTCGCGCCCGATTTGCTCACCAGTCCCAACGTCGGATCGAAGGGAGACACCGCGTGGTAGCCGATCTGGTCGTCTTCGGCGAGTTCGTAGCCTTTGCCCTTGGTGGTGATGACGTGCAGCAGCTGCGGACCCTTGAGTTTTTTCAAGGTCTTCAATGCCGCGACCAGTGCCTTGACGTCGTGGCCGTCGATCGGGCCGGTGTAGTGGAAGCCCATTTCCTCGAACAGGGTCGATGGCACGAACATGCCCTTCCAGTGTTCCTCCCAACGCCGCACGAACCGCGCGGTGGGTTTGTTCTTGTCGCCGAGCAGCTTCTTGCCGCCTTCGCGCAAGGCATTGAGTGTCTGGCTGCCGGTCAATTTGCCGAGCATCTTGGTGACGCCGCCGACGTTCTCGGAGATCGACATGCGGTTGTCGTTGAGGATCACCAGCAGGTTCGGCTCCGGTTCCATGCCGCCCGCATGGTTCAACGCCTCGTACGCCATGCCCGCGGTCATCGCGCCATCGCCGATGATCGCGACCACCTTGCGATTGTTGCCCGCATGCGCATTGGCGATAGCCATGCCCAGGGCAGCCGAGATCGAGGTGCTCGAGTGGCCGACGCCGAAGGTGTCGAACTCGCTTTCGTCACGTTTCGGAAACGGGGCGATGCCGTGTTGCTGCTTGACCGTGTGGATGCTGTCGCGACGGCCGGTCAGGATCTTGTGCGGATAGCACTGGTGGCCCACGTCCCAGACCAGTCGGTCCTCGGGCGTGTTGTACAGATAGTGCAGGGCGGTGGTGAGTTCGATGACGCCCAGCCCGGCGCCGAAATGACCGCCGCTCTTGCCGACCGATTCGATCAGGTAGGCGCGCAGTTCGTCCGCGATCGAGGGGAGTTCGTCTTCGCCGAACTGGCGCAGGTCGGCGGGCGCGTCGATGCGGGAAAGACGCGGATAACGCGTGGAGTCGATCATGCTGCCATTTTCGCCCCCGCCGCCGTGAGGGGCAAGGAAACGCCGCGTGCGGGATTCAGCAAGCACGTGTCCGCAGGCGCGTGTTAGCAGGCGATATCAGCGTGCGCGGATCAGCGGCCCCGCAGGCGGCCCAGGATTCCCGTTGGCTTCGCAGGCTCGGCGGGTTCCGCAGGGGCCTCCTGCACGATCTCGGCGTAACCCGTCGTCAGGTTTGCGTTGATGAAGTCGGCGACCTCTGCCGGCGGCAGGCCACTCGTCGCCGCGATCTCGCCGATCGTGGCCGGCCCCTTCATCATCACCGTCGCGATGCGGAAGTGCTTTGGGAATTCGCGCTCGGTCTGCGGCCATTTGCCGAGGCGGTAATGCTTGTCGGCATCCAGCGCCGCGCCGCCCTTGCCAGCGACCAGGCCGCTATACCATTGCAGGCGCGACAACCGCTGCGCCGCGCCGAGTTTTGCGGTGTCGGTTTTCCAGGTCGCGTCATCCACCGGGACGAATGCGTCGCGCTCGACAGCGCCCTCGAAGCAGCCTTGCAACGGCTTCAAGGTCGCCGGCCCGTAGTACTCGCGCGCGGTGCCATCGATCAGCAGCTCGGGACAATTGGGATGCCGGTAGCGGACACGCCCGGTCAACAGGGTCGGCGCCAGCCAGTCGGCCAGGGTGCGATTCCTGCTTGGAAGTGGCGGTTCGGGCGCGGCAACTGTTTCCACCATCACCGCATCGGGTGTCGTGACTGGGATCGCTGGCGGGCGCTCGGTGGTGACGTCGGCGGATTTGTGCACTGGTGCGAGGAGCGGTGTTTCCAACGGAGGCCTGGATTCCTGGTCAATGGGCTGCAGATGTTCATCGGGCAGCTCGTCTTGCGGCGCAGGGGCAGGGGTCAAACCTGAAGGCACCGCCGCTGGAGGCTCGGGGCCTGCAGGCGCAGGCGCTTTTTGGACATCTGCGGGCGACACCGGTTGCGATGCTGGTTCGGCGGACGCCGCGATGACAATGCCTGCCTTGTCGGCGATGTCGCGCAGCAGCGCGGTGACGGCGCTGGCATCGAACGGCCTTGCAAGCCGGAAATCCGTCTGCGTGCGCGGCGCATTGGTCAGACCGACG
Organism: Lysobacter sp.; assembly: GCA_026786005.1. Classification (GTDB taxonomy): domain Bacteria; phylum Pseudomonadota; class Gammaproteobacteria; order Xanthomonadales; family Xanthomonadaceae; genus JALYOU01. The sequence goes on from JAJAYW010000141.1 coordinate 8,941, forward strand.
ACGACCTTGTCGGCGCCATGCAGCCGCAACCAGCTCATCGGCCCGTACATGCTGTCCATGTCGACGATGACGTAACGCGCGTCGCCCTCGCCCGTGAGGGTGAAGCGGTTGCCGAGTGCCGAATTGGCCTGCTCGAATGCCGCCTTCAACGCGGTTTCGGTGGCGGGATCCATGCCGGTCAGGCCCAAAGTCAGGGGCATCGCATTGAACCAATTCAGAGCGGGCTGCCAGTGTTGCGTCGCCGGCGTTACCCGTCAATGAAGAGCGCCGCTAAATCGGACGGCGGGCGCGTTTCGGCAGATGGCTCTTCAAGAATTCCATCTGGTCGGCAAGGATGTTGCGGTTGGACAGGATCAGGTGCTCGATCCAGCTTGGGCGGAACGGCACTGCCAGCAGTGGCATCCTGGCTTGTTGCGGCGTGCGCCCGCCCTTGCGCGAATTGCAATGGAAGCAGGCCGCGACGACGTTCTCCCAGATATCACGCCCGCCCTTGGACAGCGGTACCACATGGTCGCGGGTGAGGTGTTGGCGCGGCACATCACGTCCGCAGTACAGACACAGGTGTGCATCGCGCGCGAACAACGCGGCATTGGTCAGCGCCGGGGTCGGATCGAGCGCATGCGCGCGCGCATGTCCCCGTGCGGCGACGATGGGGTGTAGTTCCATCGTGCTGCGCTCACCGGTCACGCGGCAGATACCGCCATGGATGGTCAGGCAGGGATCGCCCAGGGTCCACGACACCGCGCCGCGCGCATACAGGCAGGTGGCGTCCTGCCAGCTCATCCAGTCGAGCACGCGGCCGTAGGCATCAAGCGACAGCAAGCGCACGGCGTCGAGCCTGGCCGGGACGACGTTGGACGTGTGGATGTTGGAGTTGTTGCCGTTGGAGGCGATGCCGTTGGAGGCGATGCCGGGAAAACCGGACTGAGCGTCGTGAGCAGCCGGCTCCGCGAGGGCCCCGGCTCGAATCAGGCGAAGGTTCGCTCTGTCTGTCTCCATGGGAGTAAAAGCTTATACGCCTTTGTTTACTTTTTGTAGAGTGGTTCGTTCTTCTGTAGCAGAGCTTGCTCTGCTGTCCTTGGGATTTGCGCGAAAAAACAGCGGAGCAAGCCGCTCATCCCCGGATCAAGTCCAGGGCAGGTTCTGAGCCTGTCGAAGGACGCTCTACAAGTTCCTACAGATCACGCATCGAAGCGATCCGCCTCCAGTGACATCAAAGAATCGGCGCCACTGGTGATCGCCGCCGCGTGGGTCAGGGTGCGCGGCAGGATGCGATCGAAGTAGAATCGCGCGGTTTCCCGCTTCGCCGCCTTGAACGCTTCGGAGTGCGATGACGATTCCGCCGCCGCCACGCTGCGCGCCCACCAGTAGGCCAGCGCGACATAGCCGGAATAGAACAAATAGTCGTAAGCGGCTGCCCCTACTTCGTCCGCATTGCCTGCGGCGCGCTGTCCGACCTGCATCGTGAGCCGCTGCCATTCATCCGCTTTCTGGCGCAATGGTTCGATGAACTGCGCAACGCTTTCGTTATCGGCATTGTCGTTGCAGAAGCGCTCGATCATGCCGAGAAACACGCGCAAACCGGCACCTTGCTGCTGCATGATCTTGCGGCCCATCAGATCCAGCGCCTGGATGCCGGTGGTGCCTTCGTACAAGGTGGTGATGCGCGCATCGCGGGCGAGTTGTTCCATGCCGTGTTCGGCGATGTAGCCGTGGCCGCCGAAACATTGCAGCGCGTGGTAGGTGCATTCCACGCCCCATTCGGTCAGGCAGGCCTTGACGATCGGCGTCACGAATCCGAGCAGTGCATCCGCCTGTGCGCGTTCCTCGGCATCGTCTGAATGCTCGACAATGTCGACCAGGCTTGCGCCGTGGTAACCCATCGCCCGGCCGCCTTCGATCAGCGCCTTGCAGGTCAGCAACATCCGGCGCACGTCGGGATGGACGATGATCGGGTCGGCCGGTTTGTTCGGGAATTTCGCACCCGTCAGCGAGCGCATCTGCAGGCGGTCGCGCGAATAGCGCAACGCATTCTGGTACGCGCGATCCGACAGACCGAGTCCTTGCAGGCCGACGGCGAGGCGCGCGGTATTCATCATCGTAAACATCGCCAGCAAGCCCTTGTGCGGCTCGCCGATCAGGTAGCCCTGTGCGTCGTCGAAATTGATCACGCAGGTGGCCGAACCGTGGATGCCCATCTTGTGTTCGATCGCGCCACAACGCACGGCGTTGCGTTCGCCCATCGCGCCATCGCGGGCAACGCGCATTTTCGGCACGATGAACATGGAAATGCCCTTGCTGCCCGCAGGCGCGTCCGGCAGGCGCGCCAGCACCAGATGCACGATGTTCTCGGTGAAGTCGTGCTCGCCGGCGGTGATGAAAATCTTGGTGCCGCTAATCGAATGGCTGCCATCGGCATTCGGCACTGCCCTGGTTTTCAACAGGCCCAGGTCGGTGCCGGAATGCGGCTCGGTCAGGCACATCGTGCCGGTCCAGCTGCCGTCGATCAGATGTCCCAGGAACACCTCGCGCTGCCAGTCCTCGCCGTGCTGCAGTAGTGCTTCGGTGGCGCCGTGCGAGAGCAGCGGAAAGTTGCCCCACGCAAGATTTGCCGCGTCGATCATTTCCTTCAGCGGCACGCCCGCGGTGTGCGGCAGTCCCTGACCGCCGAATTCGACCGGCGACACCAATCCGCTCCAGCCGCCGTCGACGTACTGCGCGTAAGCCTGTTTGAATCCCGGCGGCGTGGCGACATCGCCGCTAGCCTTGTCGTAACTGCAGCCCACCGAATCGCCGGTGCGATTGAGCGGAGCCAACACGGTTTCGGTGAAGCGCGCGCCTTCTTCGAGTACGGCGTCGACGACGTCGCGCGTGGCCTCGGTGAAGCCAAGCCGTGCGAACAAGGTTTCGGCGCCAAGGACGTCGAACAGCACGAAGCGGATGTCGGATAGGGGGGCTTTGTAGGCGGTCATGAGTGGTGCCGGGAATGGGAGAGTAGGGAGTAGAGAGTGGGGAGTAGGAAAAAAGCGGTATCCGAAGCAGTAGGCCGAAGCGGGAGCAGAAGAAAAAGCAGGGCATTCTTCCTTGTCATCCCAGCGCAAGCTGGAAGCGCTCCAGCGAAGCTGGTCATCCATTTTGATTTGGCTTGAAGATCAACAACAAGATCAAGCTGGGTCCTAGCTTGCGCTGCGATGACGAGCCGAGGAATCAGGTAAACACTTTCCCCGCGCCCCACTCCCGCCCTACCGCAATACCCCCGGCAAACCCGGCGCAGGACTCAAGCTGCTGCTGCGTTCGACCTCATAGCTGCGGGTACCGCCCTTATCTGGCGTCGCACTCAGTGTGCCCTTGAAACTGTAGTTCACGCTGCGGCTGGCGGACAACGCATCGGCGAGGACGATGCGCGCACCCGAGGACGGCGTATGCGACAAGCTCACGACTTCCGCAGATTCAGGACCGATAGAAATACCCGGGGTTCCCTGCAACGTACCGGCGACCTGGCCACCCATATTGATCATCAGGCTCACCGCGTCGAAACGCATCGGCACGGTGCTGAAATTCTCGATGCGCAGGTCGATGGCCCAACTGCCGTTGGCGCGCACGGTGATCTGCTGGATGCTGGCTGCGGGTTCGGAGACGCGGCGCACCGGTCCGCCACTGCCGCAGGCCGAGAGTGCGGTCAACACCATGATCAATGCCAAGCGTCCCAACTGGTTCATGCCACCGCTCCAAAATCGATTCCGCGAGAATACACCGGCATTCGTTCTCCCCACTCGTCGTCCGCCTTCGCAAGAATGACGTTCAAGGCCCCGATCACTTCACCGGCGCAACCACCACCAGCGGCTTCAGGTTGTAGCCAACCGCTTCCGCACGCGCCTTGATTTGCTCGAACAACGCACGATCCATCGTCGGCGTGCGCGACAGGATCCAGAAGTACTCGCGATCCGGTTCACCCACCACCGCCCATTGATAGCCGGGATCGAGGTCGATCACCCAGTAGTCGGCCCACACCAGCGGCAACCAATCCAGCACATCTGGGGCGAACCGCACCTGCAACCGTCCGGGATATCCCTCGACTGCACGCGCCGTGCCTTCGGAAACATCGATCGTCCCATCCTTGGTCTTGCACGCATTGCGTACGCCGATCTTGCCGTCGTCCTCCAGCATGTAGCGCGCAGTGATATCGCCGACGCACTTGCGCTGGAAGAACATCGGCAAGTGCGCGATCTCGTGCCACTCGCCCGCATAGCGCGATATATCCAGTTGCGACACCGACTGCACCGGCTTGGCGGCTAAGGCGGGCAGGGCGACAGCGAGAAGCAGGACGAGGGCGAGCCGCATGGGCGATGCTCCGGGGACGATGGCGATACAAGGCAGCGATGAACCCGCCGAGGTGAATATGCCCGTTTTCCGGATTGGTCGCGCAAGTAAGGCGTTAACAGCCACCAAGGCGCCAACAAGCAAAAAACCCGCAACAAGTGCGGGCTGCTTGAAACCTTCAGGATCGAATGGTGGCCGGGGACGGAATCGAACCGCCGACACGGGGATTTTCAATCCCCTGCTCTACCAACTGAGCTACCCGGCCATGCGCACGGACGGTGCCCTGCGAAGGGCGGAATGATACGGATGGTGGCCAATTCAGGCAAGCCGCATGGCGGCTGAACGCTCGTCCTGTGTTGGGTTGCAGGCTTTTCTCAAGCGCGCATCATCGTTGTGAGACATCTCTCTGCGCCTGTCAGGAGGCCGCCATGAAACCTTATTCCATCGCCTTGCTCGCCCTTTCGATGACGCTGTTGGCATCGGCCTGCGCGGCCGGTGGCGGAATGCGCGATGCCGACCGGCTGGCGCTCTACCAGTCGCACGCCGGCGAACCGCTCAGGAATATCCGCTACAACAATCCGATCGGATGGGAAACCGTCGATGACGATCACCTTTTGCTGACGATGACGCCGCGCGAGGTGTATCTGATGAAATTGTCCGGACCGTGCCTCGACTACAACCGGGGCGCCGCGACCATCGCGATTTCCTCGCAGGCCGGGCGCGTCAGCACCGGGTTCGATCGCGTGACCACTGCTGATCCGCGGCTGAGCTGCCGGATCGAGGAGATTCGTGCGGTGGACATGGCGGCGTTCCGCAAGGCTCGGGACAGCGCTAGTTCGAGTTAAGAAAGACCTGGACAAGTCTCGGTCACCCGCTTTTTGTAGAGTCGAGGTTGCTCGACTGTTCTTCATGCAAAAGCAGCGGAGCAAGCTCCGCTCTACAGAGATGACGAGCAAAAGCGGCGGAGCAAGCCCCGCTCTACAGGGATGACGAGTTGTCCGGATATTGCTTGTGAAATAGAGCCGCCATCGTCGTAGTGCAGTCATTAAACCGAAGATGATTCATCCGGCGGCTGATAACCCGCAGGTTTCTCCGCGCCGCCGCCGAACAGGAATTTTTCCATTTCCGTTTGCAGGAACGCGCGGTGCTTGGGGTCGAGCGGCGACAGCCGGTTCTCGTTGATCAGCATCGTCTGGTGCGCCAACCACGCCGCCCACGCCGTCTTGCCAATGCGGTCGAACACACGTTTGCCCAGTTCGCCCGGCCACGGCATGTAGTCGAGGCCTTCGGTGTCGCGTTGCTCGTATTCGCAGAAGACCGTGCGTGGCATCAGTGCGTACTCATGAGTTAGGGTCCAGAAGTTTTCGGATCGGCGCCGGCAATCCCAGCGACAGCAGTTGGTCATGCGCGAACCAGCGCAGGTCGTCATTATCGCGCACCATGGCCTTGCCCTGGATCGCGTGCCAGCGCAATGGCTGGATTTGCAGCCGGTAGTGGCTGAAACCATGCGCGATCGCGGGCAGTGCCTCGGCCTGGTCGTAGTCGCCGTGCAGATGCTTCGCGAACCAGGCACGTGCATCGTCATGGTCGCCAGCCTCGGGCAGCGACCACAGCGATGCCCAGATGCCGGTCGGCGCGCGACGCTGCAGCAACACGCGACCCTGTTCGTCCTGCGCCCACAGCATCAATACGCGACGCTGCGGCAACGGCTTGCCGGGCTTGGGCGTCGGCAGTTCGGCGACGCGGCCTTCGCGCAACGCAACGCAGGTGTCCTGCAACGGACACAACATGCAGGCCGGATCGTGGCGCGTGCACAGCGTCGCACCGAAATCCATTTGCGCCTGTGTGTAGTCGGCGAGTCGCCGTGTTGGCAGATGTGATTGGGCGAGCTGCCAGAGCTGCTTTTCAACGGCAGGCATGCCGGGCCAGCCCTCGATGCCGTGATAACGACACAACACACGCTTGACGTTGCCGTCGAGGATCGCAAAACAGTTGCCCCACGCTTGCGCAAGGATTGCGCCGGCCGTGCTGCGGCCGATGCCCGGCAACGTGATCAAGGCATCCATGTCGCGTGGCAGATCGCCGCCGTGCCGTTCGACGCACAGCTTTGCGGCGGCATGCAGGTTGCGTGCGCGGGCGTAATAACCAAGCCCGGACCACTGCGCCAGCACATCGTCGAGCGGCGCGGCCGCCAGGTTTGCGAGCGCAGGGAATGCGGCGATGAAACGTGCAAAGTACGGGATCACCACGCGCACCTGCGTTTGCTGCAGCATGATTTCCGACAGCCACACGCGGTAGGGCGTGCGCGGATGCATCCATGGCAAATCGTGGCGTCCGGACTGGTCGTACCAAGACAACAACCGCGCCGCGAAATCGTCTTCGCCCTGACCCGTCATGGCGTCGGTTCTATCGCTGGAACTGCCGGATCATCGAAGATGATTTCGACATCTTCCAGTTGCGCACCAGCAATTTCCATCGTGGGCGTTGTCAGGACTCCATCCAGCGGCGGCAACGGCGAGGCTGGTTGCCTGGTATTGATCCACTTGCTGACATCGAAGAAGCGCAGCCGGCCCTCGAAGCGTGTTGCATCGCGCTGCAGGCGTAGCGCGGCGACTGCACTCAGGTCGGCATTGCCGCGATAGCGCAAGTCGAATGCGAGTCTTGATGTCGATGCAGACAGCGGCGGCGGCAACGTCGGCCAAGCCTCGGGCCATGCAGGGATGTTGCCGTCGAGTTCCACCACCAGTTCAAGTCCCAGCGCCAAAGCGCCATAGGCATCGAGATCGGGTACGCGTTCCTTGCCGCGCAGCGCGACGCCGACCGGCGTCCACGACCAGATCGCATTTTCGAATTGCAGCGGCCCGGACAATCCGAGTGCGAACGGAATTTCGGTGCTGGTTGATCTGTATCGCGCGTTCATCGCCAATCGCGCCGGAATCATTTGCCAGTTGTCGCCACTGATCCGCAGGTGGCCGGACAGCTTGATGCGTGCAGGCAGGCTCCAGTCGTCGCTGTGCACGGTGACCGGACCGACGATGGCCAGTCCCGCGTTCCTAGCCGGGCGCGACAGCGCAACAGCAACGGCAAACGTGATGCGTCGCGGCGGATCCAGGTAACGACCGCGTACCTGCGCATTGACCGGCTGGTCCGGCGCCAGCTTCGGCAATCCGACGTCGATGCCGTCGATCGACCAGTTTGCATTCTTGAGCGTGCCGCGGGTGACGCGCAGGCCATCGGTCAGCGTTGGAATTCTGTCTTCGCCGGGTGTACGCGTGGACAACCAGTGTTGCAGAGCGGGCAAGTCGAGAATCGGCGCATCCAGTTCGATGCGTTTCACCGTGAGGTCTGCGCCGCGGGCGCGCAGTGTCGACCACGGCAATGACAGATGGATGCGCTCGGCGCGCAGCAATGGCACCGCCGCGCCGGGTTCGCGGGCGACAACACCACGCACTACCAGCATCGGCGTCCCGCGCAAGCGATATTCGCCGATGCCGCTTGCGGTGATTTCGAGACCCAGTGCGCGCCCGGTCTGGTCGAGGATCAGCCGGGTGACGCGCTCCGGTTGCAGCGCGACCCGCAACGACAGCGCCAGGACCAACAACAGTATCGCGATGCCACCTGCGATCAACGCCAGCTTGCGTTTGCGGCTCACGCGCCGAGCGATTCCGGCAGCAGCGCATCGACGAAGGCTTCGGCGTCGAACACGCGCAGGTCTTCCGGACGCTCGCCGATGCCGGCGTATCGGATCGGGATGCCGAATTCGCGCGCCAATGCGAACACCACGCCGCCCTTGGCGGTGCCGTCGAGCTTGGTCACCACCAGTCCAGTCACGCCGACCACGGCATTGAATTGCCGCAGTTGCGACAATGCGTTCTGACCGGTGGTGCCATCGATCACCATCAGCACTTCATGCGGCGCTGCCGGATCGAGTTTGGCGAGGACGCGGCGGATCTTGCCAAGCTCGGCCATCAATCCGCCCTGCGTGTGCAGGCGGCCTGCGGTATCGGCGATCAGCACGTCGATCCTGCGCGATTGCGCGGTCTGCAAGGCATCGAATGCGACCGATGCGGCGTCGCCACCCTTGCCGGACCCGCCCTTATCGAGCGCGTTCTGTTTCTGCGAAATCACCGGCACGCCATTGCGATCGCCCCAAGCTTGCAATTGCGCGACGGCCGCGGCGCGGAATGTGTCGCCGGCTGCGAGCATCAAGCTGTGGCCCTCATCGCGAAACCTGTGCGCCAACTTGCCGATGGTTGTGGTCTTGCCAACCCCGTTGACACCTACGATGAGTAAAACGAATGGCTTGGCCGTGGTGTCGATCGTCAGCGGTTGCGCAACCGGCCGCAGCATCGCGACCAGTTCGTTGCGCAATCCCGCAAGCAGTGCGTTGGCATCGGCAAACTCGCGACGGTTCATGCGTTGCCGCAAGCCCTCGACCAGCGAGGTGGTCGCGGCCACGCCGACATCGGCGGTGAGCAAGGCCGTTTCGATGGCTTCCAGCAGTTCCTCGTCGAGTTTGGGATTGCGCAGGAACAATCCGGAGATGCCGCGCGCGAAACCGCTGCCACGCAAGCGCTCGCGCCAACCCGGTTTCCCGGGGGCTGCGGCAGCGTTTTGCGAAGGGTCGAGCGGCGCGCTGTCGAATACTTGCGGCTCAGCCTCCGCGACCAGAAGTTGCGCGGGCAACGGAGGGACAGCGGCGATGACGAGCGCAGCGTCGGCAACGGGTTCGGCAACGGGATCAGCCACGAATTCGCGCCTGCCCGAATCCGGAAACGCCGCAGCGATTTCTTCGGCGCTGAGGCGACGTTCCGGGCCCGGCTCCGGCTTCTTGCGGCGGAAAAAACTGACCATTGCACGAGGATGTCGGAGAATGTCGCCATGCTATCACCCGGCTCCCCGCACCTTCGATGAAGCATGTGATCAAGCATGCGCGCAACACCGCGCCCGGCAGCGTGCGCATCATCGGCGGCCGTTGGCGCGGCACGCGTTTGCTGGTTGCTGATCGTCCGGGTTTGCGGCCAACACCGGATCGCGTCCGCGAAACCCTCTTCAACTGGTTGATGCCGGTGTTGCCCGGCGCGCGGGTGCTCGACCTGTTTGCGGGCAGTGGCGCGCTCGGCCTGGAATCCTTGTCCCGCGGTGCGGCCCACGCGACCCTGGTCGAATCCGACCCGGTGCTCGCATCCGCGTTGCGCGATGTGGCGGGTCGGCTCGAAGGCGGGCACGCGGCCAGTGTTGTACAGGCGGATGCACTGGGCTGGCTGGCTGTGCAACCGCAGGGGTCGTTCGATATCGCGTTCGTCGACCCGCCGTTCGCGGCGGAGTTGTGGGACAAGGTCCTTGCCTTGCTGTTGCCAAAACTGCATGAGGGCGCGTGGCTCTATCTGGAATCGCCAGTGGAATCGACGCCAGCGTTGCCGCCGCAATGGGCGCTGCATCGCGAAGGCCGCACGCGCGAGGTGTACTACGCGTTGCACCGTCGGGCCTGAGCGGGCGCTGCTACACTTGGGTCGGCTTCCAACGACCCTGCGACCCCAGACAGAATGAGCGTGGCGCGCACCCGTATCGCGGTCTATCCAGGCACGTTCGACCCGATCACCAACGGGCACATCGACCTGGTCAATCGCGCTTCCCCGCTGTTCGACAGACTCATCGTCGGTGTGGCCGAGAGTGCGGGCAAGGGCACTGTATTGCCGCTGCAGATGCGCGTCGATCTCACGCGCGCTGCAGTCAGCGCATATGGCAATGTCGAAGTACTCGGCTTCAATTCGCTGCTGGCGCATTTCGTCCGCGACCTGGGCGCGGGCGTGCTGATCCGCGGCCTGCGCGCGGTGTCGGATTTCGAATACGAATTCCAGCTGGCCAGCATGAACCGCCACCTGATTCCGGAAGTCGAAACATTGTTTCTGACGCCGGCCGAGCAATACAGCTTCATCTCATCTTCGCTGGTACGCGAAATCTCCCGCCTTGGCGGGGATGTGTCGGGTTTCGTGCCACCAGCTGTGGCCGACGCGTTGCAGGCCGAATGGCAGCGCACACTGCATGACACGACACTGGGGAAAACATGAACATCACTGCACGCCTGATGCTGGTTGCCTGCCTCGCGCTGCCCTTCGCAGCCTGCAAGAAGGAAGAGGCGCCCAAAGAGGTCGAAGCAGCGCCTGTCACTGCGCCGACCACCACCGAAAAAGCCGACTGGCAGCCCTACATCGTCGACGTTGCCACGCGCAACATGGACGGCGTCAATGCCAGCCCGTTCGCATACTTCCTGCCGGCAGAAAGCTCGCCCGAATTTGCCGCCGAATACGATCGCCTGCTGGAGAAGGTCGAGGGCGACGTGAGCCGCGGCATCGTCGAAGGCAACATGCTGGTGTTCGGTTCGCCGTCGCCGGCAAAGATGGCCGATCTGATCATCACGTCATTCGAGCCGATCCAGCCGAACGCCATGAAGGGCGTCAAGGTGGTCTATGTCGGTACGCCGGCAGATAGTTCCCGCGTCAAGGCGGGCCTGGCGAAGTCGGGCGTCAACTACGTTTTCGTCGAAGCAAAATGACGATTCCGCGCGTGGTCGCATCGCGGCCACGCCTTTGCGGAATGTCATCCCCGCGAAAGCGGGAAGTGCTTTTTCAACAGCGCAAGCTGGTCATCCAGCGTATCGGTCAAGTTGGTTGAAATGTCGCTGAAGATCAACGAAACCTGCGTGAACTGCGATGTCTGCGAGCCGGTCTGCCCGAACAAGGCGATTGCGCAGGGCGAGACCATCTACGTGATTGACCCGGCGCGCTGCACCGAATGCGTCGGGCATTACGACGAACCGCAATGCGTGGTGGTGTGCCCGGTCGAGTGCATCGATCCCGACCCCGCCTTCCCCGAATCCAGCGATCAACTGCTGGCGAAACTGCACCGGCTGGAACAGGAACCTGGATGAGAAAGCAGTGGGCGGTAGTGGGCGGTTGGTTGCTGGCGGCGCTGTTGATGCCCAACGTTGTAGCGGCGGTCGAACGCGCTGCCTCCAGGCATCCACCGGGCGCTGCAATCGCTTCGGCGCATGTACTGGCGACCGATGCGGGTTTCGAGATCCTGCGCGCAGGCGGCAACGCGTTCGATGCGGCGGTTGCGGTATCGGCGACATTGTCGGTGGTCGAACCAATCAGTTCCGGCATCGGCGGCGGCGGCTTCTTCCTGCTGCACGATGCCAGGAACAATCGTGACGTGTTCGTCGATGCCCGCGAAACGGCGCCGGAATCGGCCACACCCGCAGCCTATCTCGACAAGAACGGCGAGCTAGATGCCGATCGCGCCACCAACGGCCCGTGGTCGGCCGGCATTCCCGGCCTACCCGCCGCACTGGTGCACCTGGCACAGAACTATGGCAAGTTGCCTTTGAAGAACACGCTTGCGCCGGCGATCCGCATCGCGCGCAGCGGCTTCGAGATCTATCCGCGGCTGGAGAGCGGCTACGGCAGCCGCCGTGAAGTGATGGAGCGTTACCGCGGTACGCGCGCGTTGTTCCTCGCTGATGGCACACCGCCCAAGACGGGCGAAATCTTCAAGCAGCCCGATCTCGCGCGTACCCTCGAACTGCTCGCCGCGAAAGGATTCGACGGTTTCTACAAGGGTGAAATCGGCAACAAGCTGCTCGCCGCGGTGGAGGAGGAAGGTGGCAAGTGGCGCGCCGACGAACTCGCGGGCTACAAGATTCGCGAGCGCGATCCGCTACGGCTGGAATACCGCGGCTGGCAGATCACCACCGCGCCGCCGCCGTCGTCCGGCGGCGTGGCCCTGGCGCAGATGCTGCAGATCCTCGAGGGCTGGGACCTGTCCAAACTCGATGCTGCGCATCGCACCCACCTGATCACCGAGGCGATGCGGCGTGCGTATCGCGACCGCACCATTTACCTCGGCGATCCGGACTTCGTGAAGGTGCCGGTCGCACGGCTGACCAGCCGGGATTATGCGGCCGGCCTGCGTGCCACGATCCATCCTGACAAGGCGACGCCAAGCGCATTGCTCCCCGGGCTGCCAGCGCCGCTGGAAGACGACGAGACCACACACTTCTCGATCATGGATGTCGAAGGCAATCGTGTCTCCGCCACGCAGACGGTGAATCTGGTGTACGGCTCAGGCATGGTCGCGCCGGGTACAGGTGTACTGCTCAACGACGAAATGGATGATTTCGCGCTCAAGCCAGGTACGCCCAATGCATACGGCGTCATGGGATTCGATGCCAATGCCCCTGCGCCCGGCAAGCGCATGCTCAGCTCGATGACTCCCAGCTTCATGGAGTCCGACACGCAACTTGCAGTGATCGGTTCGAAAGGTGGCAGTCGCATCATCACCCAGGTGCTGCTGGCGATCCTCGCCCACGATGCCGGATTGAATGCGCGGCAAGTCGCCGCGTTGCCGCGGTTCCATCATCAATGGATGCCCGACGTGATCTCGGCCGAGCCCGGCGCACTCGATACCGACACCATCAAGGCGCTGCAAGCAATGGGACACACCGTCAATGCGGGCGAAAGCCCTTGGGGCATTCTGCAGACGGTGGTCTGGGACAAGCAGGCGAATGTTCTGTCAGCCGGTACCGATCCGCGCAATCCTGTCGGCAAAGCTGGCGTCGTGCTGACACCTTGAAAGCGGCGAAGCAAGCTTTCCCCGCTCATCCTGAGCTTGTCGAAGGACGCTCTACATAAGCAGAAGTTCCCATGAGTGATGACCCCAAGCGACCTTGGTACACGCAGCTCCCCGCAAAAATGGCGGCGGCCGTTGTGTTCCTGGTGGCGATCACCACGTTGATCGGGAATGTCATGGAATTGATCGACAAGCGACGCGCTGCGGCGGCTTCCAAACCGGCCGTGGTCGGTCAAGCCACCACAAGGACGACAGTGCCGGCACCGATTCCACGCACGCCACAATCCGACAAACTGCGGCTGCAGCTCGAAAGAATCGCCGTGGAAAACGACGGTTCGGTCGCCACCACCGATTGGCGTTTTTCGGTCGATGCCAATGGCGAACCCTTGTTCGTCTTCCAGCAGGACGAAATGGATGACACGGTTGGCCGCAACGTCGTGCTGGCCCGCGATACACACACCATGATGCGGCTCGCTGAAGGACAACGCGCGAGCTTGACGATCAAGGGCTGGCGCGGCAGCCGTTTCCGTTTGCCGGGCACCGAACCCGATGTGACCGGAGAGGGCGTCATTGCATCGGCGGGCGCGGTGGCGCCGATCCGTGTCGGTGCGGCAAGCACCGAAGCCGGCGCCTTCGTGTTCTATTTTTCCGCGACGCGGGATGATTGATGCAGGCACGTCGCCCTTGTAGAGCGGAGCTTGCTCCGCTGCTCTTGCCTAAACCATAAAGTGCAGCGTAGAAAGCTCCGCTCTACAGCAGCTGGCGCAAGCAGGCTCCCCCATCGCATAACATCCGTTTAAGCCCACCCACAGTAGATTCGATCCATGAAGCTCTGGTCCATCCTCGGCAACAGCCAGAAACTCGACGGCGGCGCGATGTTCGGCAATGCACCGCGCGCGATGTGGGCCAAGTGGCTGCCGCCGGACGATGAGAACCGCGTGCTGCTCGCCTGTCGCGCCTTGCTGGCGAGCCCGTTGCACGGCAAGACGGTGTTGTTTGAAACCGGCATCGGCGCATTCTTCGAACCGAAACTACGCGAACGCTATGGCGTGGTCGAAGAACGGCATGTGCTGCTCGAATCGCTGCGTTCGGCGGGATTCGAGCATGAGGACATCGACGTTGTGGTGCTGTCGCACCTGCATTTCGATCACGCTGGAGGGCTGCTCGCGCAGTGGCAGGAGGGCAGGGCGCCGCAGGTGCTGTTCCCCAATGCCACCTACCTGGTCAGCGCCGCATGCTGGGATCGCGCGCGCAATCCGCACGCGCGCGACCGCGCAAGTTTCATTGCCGAATTACCGGGCCTGCTTGAAGCCAGCGGCCGCCTGGAACTGGTCGACAGCACGCATTCGCGCACGCTTGGTAACACGGTTCGCTTCCATTTCAGCGATGGCCACACGCCGGGTCTGATGCTCTCGGAGATCGTCGGCCCGGATCATTCCGATGGCTACGGACACGGCGGTGTCGTGTTCTGCGCCGACCTCATCCCCGGCAGGCCCTGGGTGCATGTGCCAATCACGATGGGTTACGACCGCAATGCGGAACTGCTGATTGACGAGAAGAATGATTTCCTCGCCGACAAGCTCGCGCGCAACGTGCACCTGTTCTTCACCCACGACCCGGGATGCGCACTGGCGCAGGTCACGCGCGACGAGAAGGGTCGCTACGGCACCACGCATGAAGTCCCGGACCTGCACGCGCGGGTGCTGGTTGCATGAGGTGGTGGTTGGGCTTGCTGGCGCTGCTGCTCGCCGGCACGTGTTTCGCTCAAGCCGGTCCGCAAAGTGTGCCGCAAGCGGCCAAGGCGGTCGCCGATGCGGAATTTGGCGTCAGCACCCGGCAGATGGGACTGGAACGTCGTGTCGAGATGTACCAATGGCGTGCTTCGGGTGCGCAGTACGACAGGACCTGGAGCAGCGAGCGGATCGACTCGGAAACATTTGCGGCAGGCCACGATAATCCGGTGGATTTTCCGCTGACCAGTGGCGAGTGGATCGCAGAAGACATTCGCCTCGACAACAAGCCGCTCGATCTTGAGGTGTTGAAAGTACACGGCCAGTGGCGTGATTACCGGCCGAATTTTTCCGCACTGCCCGGCAATCTTTCGGCCACGTTCCAGCCCGAGGGCGATGGGCTAGGCAGCGCTGTCAACCCGCTCGACCCGCAGGTAGGTGACTTGCGAATCACCTGGCGGGAATTGGTTCTGCCTCCATTGAAAGGAGTAGTCGCAATGAACAACGGTGTGTGGACGATCGCACAGGCACAGTCCGGCAGCCCTGCAACATTGGCGACGAACGAAGCGAACGACACGGCTTACAGCAAGACCGAAGTCGCGGCATTCGTGGGTGCGGGGCTGTTCGTGTTGTTGCTGATCGTGCTGGCGATTTACATGAAGAATCGCCGGCGTTAGGAAAGCCTTTGGAATCTTGAATCGGGATGACGCCTCTACCCCGTGATCGCTGGGGTACACATCGTCCATTCGCGCGCCACGTCACTCCGCGCGCGTACCAAAGATCTTGTCACCCGCATCGCCAAGCCCCGGAAGGATGTAACCATTCTCGTTCAAGCGCTCATCAATCGATGCGGTGTAAACCTCCACATCCGGATGCACTGCTTCGAGCGCACGTAATCCTTCCGGCGCGGCGACCAGGAACAATCCCTTGATGCGCGTCGCGCCTGCGGCCTTGAGCATGTCGACGGTCGCGATCAATGTGCCGCCGGTCGCGAGCATCGGGTCAAGTATCAGTGCGATGCGGTCCTGCATGTCGCCGACGAGTTTCTGGTAATAGGCGATTGCTTCGAGGGTGGTCTCATCGCGCTGTAAACCGACCACGCTGACCTTGGCCGCCGGGATCAACTCCAGGACACCGGGCAGCATGCCCAAACCCGCGCGCAGGATTGGCACCAGGGTGATCTTGCGGCCCTTGATCCTGCGCACGCGTACCGTGCCAGCCCAGCCTTCGACCTCCGCATCCTCGGTTTCGAGATCGGCGGTGGCTTCGTAGGTCAGCAACGTGGCGACTTCAGCCGTCAACTCGCGGAAGGTCTTGGTGCTGTTGTCGACACGGCGCATCAGGCCGAGTTTGTGCTGCACGAGTGGATGGCGGACTTCGACGATTTTCATATGGTTCTCCGATCAGATTCGAGCAACAGGCGCTTGCACGGCTTAGTTGTGTCCAACTACAAGTTTCAGGCTGGTACACGATCTGCGGTGAAGCGTCCTTGGACTAGCTCAGGACTAGCGCAAACGGGTCAATCATAGTGAACGTCACGACCCGAAGGGCGGCGTGCATGGATGCACGTCGTTTTCCTACCGAGGCAGGATGCCGAGTCGGAAAATCCCCGTAACACTCAAGCAGCCGGCTTTGCTCCACCTCGGGGAAAGCCCTTTCTTTTGGTGACTTTTCTTTGGGCTCATCAAAGAAAAGTTACTCGCGCGCAGCGCGAAACGCTCTTCAACAGCGCAGCTGGTCAACCTTTTCAACAGTGAAGCGGGCCAACGTGCATGGGTAACACAGCGGGTCAAGCTTCAACAGCACTCGTCAAATCTGCAAATCAATAGCGTCTTTCGACAAGCCCAGAATGACCAAAAAAATCGCGAGCATAAAAAAAGCCGGTCGAATCAGACCGGCTTTTGTCTATCGGAAATGACTCGAAGAATTACTTCCTCATCTTGCCCGGCACACCCAACTCGGCCAACACCTGCGGCGCTGTATACACCTCCTGCATGATCCAGCGAATTTAGCGCTGGTCGACCGAGATC
>JAJAYW010000142.1 GCA_026786005.1 Lysobacter sp.
AAAAAAAAAAACACCCAACCCCCTAAAACCCCCGACACCCGGCCAAACCCGGGTACCCAGCTCACACATCTGAAAGTGGGGGCCCGGCTTTCGCCGGGATGTCAGTTCTATTTTCAGGTTCTTATTGCGGCCCTTCGACAAGCTCACAGTCTGCCCGGACTTGATTCGAGGACGATAGCGGCACTCATCAATAGATAAGAACGTCAGTCGTTGTTGCGATGCTTTGCATCTAGCCGGATCTCAAGCAAATCCAGCGGCTTTCCGTTGAGCCGGTATTCGAGCGCATTGTCGATGCGATCCAACGCTTCCATCTTGTTGCACAACAGTTCAGCGTTGCGTTCCAGCGCCTTGGCGCGCGGCGCGACCCGCGCCTCGATCAGCTTGTCCATGTTTTCCATGCGCTTGAGCTGCGCAGTGTCGCCGCTGAACGCGGCGCGGATCGCGCCGCCGACAATGTCGCCCATCAAGCTGGGCAGCGCATCCTTGACTGCCGCGCCAATGCCTTCGCCGAGGTCGTCGCCGTTGAAATGATTGGCGGTGACCGAACGCGCCAGGCGCGCATCCAGTTGCACGCGCGCCTTGGCCAGCTTGGCACGCGTCTGCGCGGGATTGTTGCTGAAGCCGGCGGCGACTTCCCCAAGCGTGGTGAAGGCGATGTCGGCCGCGTCGCGTCCGATCTGCTGCGCCAGCGGCATCACCCCGCGGGCGTCGCGTTCGTAGGCGATGACTCGGTCGCGATCGGTTGGGCTCAACGCCACCCATCTGCCATCGACGAACAGGCGGCCCTGGCGCATCAAGATCGCCTGCGGCGCGCCGGATTCGCGGGTAAAGACGACGCTCTTGTCGGTCAGCGCGAAATCGTAATCGCTTTCCACATCGCAGCTGATTTCCCGCGCGTTGGCGCCAGTGGACGCCAGCAACAGGACAGTGGTAAACAGGACGGAAGCAAGCACCATGCCACGCATCGTCGGTTCTCCTTGGTTGCAGGCATCATTGCCGATCGCAGTGCACGCGTCCCATGCCGGTGGACTCCATGACCTTCGTCATGACGGCTTCCTGCACTGCAACCCTGCGCGCGGAACGCGCATCTTTCTCGACGTGGGCACCCCCGACCCATCGTCCCGGAGAGTGTGATGCGTCGCTTACTGCATGTCTTGTGGCGCGGTGCGATGGCGCTGAGCCTGATCATCGCAGGGGGCCTGGGCAGCGGCTACGGCTTGTACGAGGCGCCGGTGTGTTCCGGAAAATCACTCGAGACATGTCCCGAGAGTGCCATCGCCGAAGAAGTTGCGGATACGCAAGCCAAACGCGTGAGCCGCTCCAGTACGCGCGTGCTGCTGCTGCGCGGCTGAGCCGACACGACGCTTGCGCACCGTTTTGCAGATGGCCGCTGGTTCGGCGCGCCTGCGAGTTGCCATTGCCCGACGACGAACGCCTTCAATGCTTGCGGCTGGCCTCGTACACCGCGATGTAATCCTCGACCGACATGCTGGCAATCAACTCGCCGATCGCCGCCATAGGCAGGTCGTCAATGCTCTTGAAGCGCAGGCAACTCTTGCCCATGTCCAGTTTCTTGCCGATCGCGGCAGCGGCAGCGCGCAATGCCTTTTCCTGTTCGCCGTCGGCATACACGCCCATCAGGTACAGCGAATAGTTGTTCTTCCGCGCAGCGAGTGCGACGTATCCCAATGGCTGCTTGTTGTAGGTCTCGGAATAACGCGACAACGGAATCCCCCAGCCGATCATGCCGAACGCCATGGTTTCGCGATAACCCTCGGGCATGTACGCGTTGACCATGTCGCGTACCGTGGAGACGACCTTGCGGCGTTCGGCGGGCAACTCCGCGAGATATTGCTTCACTGTTGTGGCGGCGCTGCTGACCATCCGAATCCTTGCGAAAGAAAGATCGTGACTTCGAGATTACGCCGTCACGATGACAGCGTCATCGCGAAGTGCGTCAACGCGCGAACCGGGCGATCCGGCTGCGCAAACCCCATGTATAGGCGAGGTAATACCCCAGCAGGATGCCGCCGACACCGAACAGGCTGGCGTGATCACTCAGCAGTTCCCATCCCATGACGGGGCTCGACTGCCAGCGTTGCCACAGTTGCCAGAGGCCGAGCGCGATGCGCGCGGCGACCAGCGTCGTCAGGCTGAGCACCAGCCAGCGATTGGGCGTGTAGTACAGGCCGTTTTCGGTCGACTCGAATCGGCTCAGCCACAGACCCGCGACACCGATCACCACGCCCACACAGAGTCCGATGCACGCGTATTGCAACGCGCCAACGATCCATTGCGCGCCGATCCATGCACCCAGCACGAACAACAGCGCCGAGATCGCGAGCAACACCGCATTGCCCCGGACCACCCAGCCCTGCGCACGCCGCCGCGCCTTGCCGCGGCGATAACGCTGTAGCAACGCGATCGGCAACAGCAGCGCCCACAGCGCGGCGACGCCGAGGATCAGCAATGGAATCAGCAGCAATGGCATGTCGATCGCGCCATCGTCATGGATGTTCGACCACGGCGTGCACGCGCTCGCGCCGCAACAGATACAGGCCGCTGACAACAATGATCCCGATCCCGAACCACGTCACCCGCTCCGGCAACACGCCCCACAGACTGATGTCGAGCATCACGCTCCACAGCAGCGCGGTGTATTCCAGCGGCGCGATCAGCGAAGCCTCGCCGCGCCGGAATGCTTCGGTCAATGCCACCTGCGCCAGCGTACCGGTCACGCCGATGCCCGCGATCACCCACCAGTCCTGCGCGCGGATCGGGATCCAGGCATGAGCGGCGAATGCGCCGGCGCCGATCGCGATGATCGTCATCAGCCAGAACACCATCGCCTGCGTGCTGTCGCGTTGCGCGAGGATGCGCACGGTGATCGCGCCGGCCGAATAACACACCGCGGCCAGCAGGATCGCCAGGCCGCTCAGCGTCAACATCCCTTCGCCGGTCGGTCGCAGCACCACCAGCACGCCGACCAGGCCGATCGCGATCGCGGTCCAGCGGCGTGGACCGACTTTTTCCTTGAGGATCGGCACCGCCATCGCGGTCACCAGCAGTGGCGCGACGAAGGTGATTGCGTACGCCGTCGACAACGGCAGCGCGCGCAAGCCGTAGACGAAACCCGCCATCATCGCCACGCCCAGCACACCGCGCAGCAGATGCAGCGGCCAATGCACGCGCAACAGACCGCGCGCGCCGACGGTCAACGCGACCCACACCAGTACCAACGGCAGCGACGATGCACCGCGCAACGCGGCGACCTGCATCGACGGGTAATGCGGCGCGAGCAACTTCAAGCCCGCATCCATCAATGCGAACAAGGCGATGGCGATCAACATCAGCCAGACGGCGCGGCGCATGTCGGTGGATGGATGTCTGGAATACGCCGGGGCTGCGGTATCGGTAATGTAGCCTGGGTTACGAAACGCCATCGAATGATTCCGACGTGATTGGAATCGCGGTCAACCCGCCGCATTCAAACTCGCGGTGTCGATGACGAAGCGGTACTTCACGTCGCCCTTGATCATCCGCACGTACGCACCGTTGATCTGGGCGATATCGATCAACTCGATGTCCGATGCGATGCCGTGTGCGGCGCAGAAATCCAGCATCTCCTGCGTCTCGCGAATACCGCCGATCAACGAGCCGACCAGCTTGCGGCGGCGCATGATGAGGACGCCTGCCGCCACCGGCGCCGGCTGGTCGGGAATGCCCACCAGGATCATCGTGCCATTGGCTTTCAGCAGCGACAGATAGGCGTTGTAATCGTGCGGCGCGGACACGGTATCGAGGATGAAATCGAACGTCCCCGCCAGCGTCTTGAAGGTCGCGGCCTCGCGCGTCGCCGCGAATGCATGCGCGCCAAGTGCGAGCGCATCGTCGCGCTTGTTCTGCGACGTACTCAATACCGTGACCTTTGCGCCCATCGCAACGGCGATCTTGACCGCCATGTGCCCGAGCCCGCCCAATCCGACCACGGCCAATGCATCACCCGCTTTCACGCCGTAGTACTTCAACGGCGAATACGTGGTGATGCCCGCGCACAGCAGCGGCGCGGCGCGATCCAGCGGGATGCTCTCGGGGATGCGCAGCACGTAATCCTCATCGACGGTAATGCGGGTCGAGTAACCGCCATAGGTCGGCGCCTTGCTGTCGCGCTCACGCGAGTTGTAGGTCGCGGTCATGCCCTGGTCGCACAGTTGTTCCTCGCCGGACTTGCATTGCGGGCAGACGCGGCACGAGTCGACGAAACAGCCCACGCCAACCGCGTCGCCGACCTTGAATTTATTCACGCGGTCGCCGATTTGCACCACGCGGCCGACAATTTCGTGGCCGGGCACCATCGGAAAGATACCGTTGCCGCCCCACTCGTCGCGCGCCTGGTGGATATCGCTGTGGCAGACGCCGCAATAGAGGATGTCGATCAGGACTTCGTGGGCGCGCGGTTCGCGGCGCTCGATGGTGAACGGCGCCAGTGGCGATGCGCCGTCGGCGGCGGCGTAGGCGGGTGTCTGCAACATGGGTGATCCTCAATGGGACTTCTGGACATGCACATTAACAGCGCGGCACGCCAGACATGTTGTCGCATCCGCAACCCTGCATATCGGCGTGGATGCACGCGTTTTCATGCGCAGACAACATCGCGTCCAGCAAGATCGGCGCATCCTCTGCACAGGAGCACCAACATGCGGGCACTCTTCATCGGCGGCGCCGTCGACAACAGCGAATTGGACCTGGATGGCGCCGTGCCACCCGCGCACTATCCGGAAAACACTGGCGGTGGCCGTTCGCGCTACCGCCTGCACCAGGTGGGGCGACGCGACGGCAGCGTCGCCTATGCGGTCTACGCCGCGCCGGACCTGGCCGATGTCGAGGTGCAACGGGTGGTCGATGAACGCGACTATGCACGCCGTTTCGATGCCAGCCCCGAGCCAATCAGCTAATCTGCGCGGCCCCGAACTTCCCGAAAAGCAGAGCACGCCATGCCGTCCTTCGACGTCGTTTCCGAAGTCGACACCCACGAACTCACCAATGCGGTCGATCAGGCCAACCGTGAACTGACCACGCGTTTCGATTTCAAGGGCGTGGAAGCGTCTTACGAGCGCGACGAGAACGTCATCACGCAGTCCGCGCCCAGCGATTTCCAGGTGCAGCAGATGGCCGACATCCTGCGTGGGCGGCTGGTAGCGCGGAAAATCGATGTGCGCTGCCTCGAGTTCGGCGACATGGACACCAACCTCGCCGGGGCGAAACAGAAAGTCACCGTCAAGCAGGGCATCGAGCGCGATTTCGCCAAGAAAATCGTGACCACGCTCAAGGATGCCAAGTTGAAGGTCGAGGCGCAGATCAATGGCGACAAGCTGCGGGTCAGCAGCAAGAAGCGCGATGACCTGCAGGCAGCGATGCAACTGCTGCGCACGGCGGAGTTCGAATTGCCGCTGCAGTTCGAGAATTTTCGCGATTGAGTGGTTATCCGCATTGCTGACGGTGAACATGTTGCTGAAGCCGTCATTCCCGCGAAGGCGGGAATCCAGTGCCTTGGGCTCAAAGTCACTGGATTATCGCTTTCACGGGATTTTCAACAGCGAAGCTGGTCATGACGTTCAAGGCGTTTCGAATGCCTGACAACGCCATCGCCGCCACCCAACGCTGGCTGCAACGCGCCGTCATCGGCCTCAACCTCTGCCCGTTCGCCAAGGCCGTCGTCGCCAGGCAACAAGTGCGTTTCGTGTTGAGCGACGCGACCACGCCCGAAGCGCTGCTGGAAGACCTCGGCAACGAACTGGTGCTTTTGCGCGACATGCCCGCCGAGCAGATCGACACGACACTGCTGATCCACCCGCACACGCTGACCGATTTCCTCGACTACAACGATTTCCTCGACGATGCCGATGCGCTGGTCGAGGCGCTGGTGTTGGACGGCGTGCTGCAGGTCGCGAGCTTCCATCCGCAGTACCAGTTCGCCGGCAGCGATCCTGACGACATCGAGAACTACAGCAACCGCTCGCCGTATCCGATGCTGCACCTGTTGCGCGAGGACAGTGTTGAGCGTGCGGTGGAGGCGTTTCCGGATTCCGATGCGATCGTGGAACGCAATCAGGCCACGCTGCGGAAACTGGGTCACGCAGGCTGGCGAAGCCTGCTGGCCCTGTAGGAGCGGCTTCAGCCGCGAGCGCCGGCAGACTTTCCGTCCAGAGGCAGTCGGCGGTGCCCACAAGCTTGAGTGGATGGATGCTGTTCCGCGATCGGAACGAAAGGCCCCGCGTAGCGCCTTCGGCGCGACCCAGGCTACGGTTCAAGTGTTGAACAGTTGTTCGATATCGGATGACTGCAACGCGCGCCACTCGCCGCTCGGCAACTCCTGCAATCCCAATCCGCCGATACGGCTGCGGTGCAGTGTCTCGACGTGGTTGCCGAGGGCGGCGAACATGCGGCGCACCTGGTGGTAGCGACCTTCAGTCAGCGTCACGCGCACCGATCTTGCATCGAGTGTTTCCATCTGCACCGGCAGCAGCGGCGTGGTCTCCGACTCCAGCAGCAGCGTGCCGCTGGCCAGGACGGCCGCTTCGTTGCCGCGCAGATCGTTGGCGAGGGTGGCGTCGTACACCTTGGACAACCTTGATTTCGGCGAGACGATGCGGTGCAGCAGCGCGCCGTCGTCAGTCAGCAGCAGCAAGCCGCTGGTGTCGCGATCGAGCCGGCCGACGGTCGACAGCACCGGCGAGCGCAGGCGGAAGCGCGGCGGCAGCAGGTCGTAGACGATGCGTCCCGGGTCCTTGGTGGAACAGGTGTAGCCGACCGGTTTGTGCAACATCAACACCAGGCCTTGCGCTGGATCGAGCGGTTCCTGGTCGATGCGGATGTCCGCATGCGCCACCTTGTCGTCGGCGTACAGCACCTCGCAGGCGGCATCGGTGATGCGGCCGGTGCGGAACATCGCAGCCACCTCCTTGCGGCTGCCATAACCGAGGTTGCCGATCAGGCGCACCAGCCTCATCGCGCGCGGCTGTGCATCGATACGTTGCGCAGCGATGCTTTGTCGAAGGGCTTGACGGCACGGAGCTTGGCCGGCATCGCCTTGATCGCCTCGATGATCTTGAAGCCATGCTGCTGCGCAACGGTGCGCGTGCTGCCGAAACTCGTGTTCAACACCTCTTCGTACGGCAGGTGCCGGTTGGCGACCAGCCACAACCGTCCGCCCGGCTGCAACGCTTCCGCGGCCGCGGTGATGAAACGCCGGCCGATGTCCGGCCGGTCGGCGCCGACCTGCGCGTGGAACGGCGGATTGGTGACGATGAAGTCGTAGCGTTGCGGCAAACCCGCGGCGACGTCGTGCCAATGGAACTCGACCGCGGCACGCGACGCAGAGGTCACAAGACCAGCGAGGGCAAGATTGATCCGCGCCAGATCCAGCGCACGCGCTTCCGCCTCGTACAGATCCAGCGCGATGACGTTTGCGCAACGCGCCAGCACTTCCGTCGCGAGATAGCCGTAGCCCGCGCCGAGATCGGCGCCGCGTCCCGCGAGATCCGTCGGGAGATGAGCTGCGAGCAAGGCCGATGCGACATCGATGCGATCCCAAGCGAAGACGCCGGGACGGCTGGTGAAGCGGCCATCGAGGATCGGGCGTGGCGCGTCGAGCGTCGACCATTCGGCCGCCAGCGCCGCATCGGCCGCGCCCTGCAACGGCGCGCTCCAGAACACCCGGCATTTGTTTTTCGACACGACGTGCAGCGGCCCGGCGATGCGGGCGAGATCCGACTCGCCGGATTTCGCGCCTTCGTCGTTGGCGATGCAGGCGACGACCACGCCGCCGGGTTGCGTGCGTGCGATGGCGTGCGCGAACAACGCGCGGGCCTCGTCGCGTTGTCGCGGCGGCAGGACCAGCACCAGCGGATAGCGGGTGCTGCTGTCTTCGTTGCGAACGTTGATTCCGGCGCGTTGCAGGCTGTCGAATTCGGGCTTGAAGGTCTGTTCGCAGACCAGTCCCGGAAATACTTGTGCATGCAAGGGCCAGCCCTCTTGTGCGCGCAGGAACAGCGCGCCGGTCGCAGGCCAGGACAGCGCACCGGATGCGATCGGGAGCAGGAGGGTTTCGAGTGCGTTGGTGGTCATGCCGCAAATTCTACGCGGCAGGTGCGTTGTCCCCTTCCCCCCGGGGGAGAAGGGAATCACTCAACGCGCCGCTGTCACCCGCCAGATCACGTTGCCCACATCGTCCGCCACCAGCAACGCGCCCTGTTTGTCGACGATCACACCAACCGGCCGTCCCTGCGCATTCTCTTTCGCATCCAGAAACCCGGTCAGCACATCACGCGCCTCGCCCTTCGGCATGCCGTTGGCGAATGGCACGAAGATCACCTTGTAGCCGCTCGGCGGTTGCCGGTTCCAGGAACCGTGCTGGCCGATGAAGGCGCCATCCGCGTACGACGCCGGCAGCAGCGCAGCTGCGTTTGAAAATGTCAGGCCCAGCGACGCGGTGTGTGGCCCGAGTGCGTAGTCCGGCTTGATCGCCTTGGCGACCAGATCCGGACGCGGCGGTTTGACCCGCGCATCGACGGTCTGTCCGTAGTAGCTGTACGGCCAACCATAGAACGCGCCGTCGCGCACGGAGGTCATGTAATCGGGCACCAGGTCGCTGCCGAGTTCGTCGCGCTCGTTGACCGAGGTCCACAGCGCTCCGCTCTGCGGTTGCCATGCGAGCCCGACCGGATTGCGCAGGCCCGATGCGAACACGCGCGTCGCGCCGGTCGCAGGGTCGATTTCGAGGATCGCCGCGCGGCTGGTTTCAGCCTCGATGTCGTTCTCGGCGACATTGCTGTTGGAGCCGACGCCGACATACAGGCGCTTGCCATCGGCGCTGGCGACCAGGCTCTTGGTCCAGTGATGGTTGATCGGTCCGCCCGGCAGGTCGGCGACTTTGCTGCCCGAGCTCTGGATCGATGTGTCGCCAGTGCGATACGGAAACTGCATCAGCGCATCGGCGTTGGCGACATAGAACGTCTCGCCCACCAGCGCCATGCCGAACGGCGACGCCAGCCCTTGCAGGAATACCGTGCGGGTTTCGGCGACGCCGTCGTGGTCCGCA
The DNA here is from genome assembly GCA_026786005.1 of Lysobacter sp. Classification (GTDB taxonomy): domain Bacteria; phylum Pseudomonadota; class Gammaproteobacteria; order Xanthomonadales; family Xanthomonadaceae; genus JALYOU01. The sequence goes on from JAJAYW010000142.1 coordinate 9,101, forward strand.
TCGCGCAGCAAGGTGATGCGGTTGGCGCTGGGCACGCCAGCCCCGGCGCGCTTCATCACCGCCTTCATGATCGCGCCCTTGATGCCCTTGCCGTCCTCCGGCCGCGGCGGCGCGTTGGTTTCGGCCACCAGGACATCGCCGTTGGGCAACACGTACAGCCAGCGCGGATGGTCGAGGCCTTGTGCGAATGCGTTCACCGCAAGACCGGCGGCGGCAATTGGTTTTGCGCCATTGGCCCAGCCGGTGGCGGGCGCGATGTTGACGGTGGGGATCAGCCGTTTGTCCGGCGCGGGCAGGGTCGGATTCGGACCCATGCCGTCCTTGACCGCGAGGCGCGCGCTTTCGCCGCAACTGGGCAGGGTGCAGGCGGTGAGCATGGCGAAGAGCGGGAGCAGCAGTGCGTTGCGCATGGAGAGCTCCGGTGGGCGGATGCGGACAGTCGAACAGATGGGATGTTTCGTGGATGTGGAGGCCCGAGAGCAAGAGCCGGACCCTCACCCCAACCCCTCTCCCGCTACGCAGGAGAGCGGCCAAGGCAGGCAGCGGGCCTGTGTTGTTCCCCCTCTCCTGTGCAGCGGGAGAGGGTGCCCGAAGGGCGGGTGAGGGTCCGGCCCTTGCTCTCTGCTGACAACCCGCTAACGCCACCAGCGCTGTAATCGCCCGACTTCCCCAAACGTCGAAATCGACGGAGACCCCATGGCTCGTCCTGTCTGGTCCGGCACCCTCTCGTTCGGTCTGCTCAACATCCCCGTCTCGCTGATGTCTGGCGAGAAGCGCACCGACCTGCATTTCCGCATGCTCGACGCGCGCGACAAGGCCCCGATCCGCTACGAGCGCGTCAACGCCGAGACCGGCGAGGAAGTGCCTTGGAAGGAGATCGTCAAGGCGTTCGAGTACGACAAGGGAAGCTATGTCGTGCTGGAACAGGAGGACATCAAGTCCGCCGCGCCCGAAAGCCATAACGCGATCGAAGTGGAAGCGTTCGTGGATGCCGAGTCGATCGGCCCGCAGTATTTCGAGAAGCCCTACGTGCTGGTGCCGGCGAAGAAGGCCGAGAAAGGCTACGTGCTGCTGCGCGAGACGCTGCGCAAGACCGGCAAGATCGGCATCGCGCGCATCGTGATCCGGACCCGCGAAAATCTCGCCGCCGTGATGCCGCAGGGCGATGCGCTGCTTCTGGTGATGATGCGGTATCCGCAGGAACTGGTGGCCGTCGACGAATACAACATCCCCGAAGGCAAGGCCGCCGACTACCGCGTGTCGGCCAAGGAATTGCAGATGGCAGAACAGCTGATCGGGTCGATGGAAGGCGAATGGACGCCTGGCGATTACCGCGACGAGTTCCGCGAGCGCCTGCACAAGGTGATCGAGAAACGCATCAAGGCCGATGGCGTCGTCCGCAAGCCGGTCGAATCCGATGCGGACCTCGCCGAGGACGCCACCACCAACGTCGTCGACTTCATGTCGCTGCTGCAGCGGAGCATCGACACCAAGAAGCGCACGCCGGCCTCGAAGGTCGCCAGGAAAACTGCAGGCGCCGCCAAGGCCGCCAAGTCGACTGCGAAGAAACCCGCAGGCAAGGCGGCCAAGGTCGCCAAGGCCGGGCCCAAGGCTGCGGCGAAAAAAACACCGCGTCGCAAGTCAGCGTGACCGTCGATGGGCCTGCGTGACGACAGCCTGCGCGAGTACGCACGCAAGCGGCGTTTCGGCGAGACCACGGAGCCGGCCGATGATGCGCCGGCCAGCGCGCGCGGCAAGCGGCCGATCTTCGTGGTGCAACTGCACAACGCGCGCGCGCGACACTACGACTTCCGGCTGGAAGCCGCTGGTGCGCTGAAGAGTTGGGCGGTGCCGAAAGGCCCATCGCTGCGTGCGGGCGACAAGCGCCTGGCGGTGGAGTTCGTGGATCATCCGATCTCGTATGCCGGTTTCCAGGGCGAGATTCCCGAAGGCAACTACGGCGC
>JAJAYW010000143.1 GCA_026786005.1 Lysobacter sp.
CATCGCGCCCGGGTGCGCTCCTACAAAAGCCACCCTGCAGTTGTTGTATAGCCACACTTACTTCAGCAGCGTTCCGTCAGCATAAACCTTCGCATCAAGATTGCCTCCCAGCCAGTAGCACAACTCCGCCGGATGCGAGATTTTCCAGTGCACGAAATCCGCGCGTGCGCCGACCCGCAACATGCCACGATCCTTGAATCCCAGCGCGCGCGCGGCATTGACCGTGGCGCCACGCAGCGCCTCTTCCGGCGTCAGCCTGAAATGCGTGCAGGCCAGCGACATCGCCAGGCGCAACGATTGCAACGGCGATGTTCCAGGATTGCAATCGGTCGCAACGGCCATCGGCACGCCCTGCGCGCGGAATTCCTCCAGCGGTGGCAACCGTGTTTCGCGCAGCACATGGAATGCGCCAGGCAACAGCACCGCGACGGTGCCGTTGTCGGCCATCGCGCGCACGCCGACCGGCGAGGTGTGTTCGACGTGGTCGGCTGACAGGCCGCCGAACTCTGCTGCCAATGCGGCGCCACCCAGATCGCTTAACTGGTCGGCATGCAACTTCACCGGCAAATCCAGCGAACGCGCAACCTCGAACACGCGCCGCGTCTGCGCCAGACTGAAGCCGATCCCTTCGCAAAAGGCATCGACCGCATCGACCAGGCCCTCGTCGTGCAGGCGCGGCAGCCAGCCGCAGACCGCGTCGATGTAGTCGTCCGCGCGTTCGGCGTACTCGGGCGGCAAGGCGTGCGCGCCGAGGAACGTGGTACGCACGGTGATGCCGAGTTCGCCGCCGATCCGCCTGGCCACCCGTAGCATCTTGCGTTCGTTGTCGTAGTCCAGGCCGTAGCCGGATTTGATTTCCAGCGTGGTGACGCCGTCGTTGCGCAGCGCGCGCGCGCGGGGCAACGATGTCGCGAACAATTCTTCTTCACTCGCCGCGCGCGTCGCGTGCACGGTGGACAAGATTCCGCCACCGGCCTTCGCGATCGACTCGTAACTCGCGCCCCGCAGGCGTTGCTCGAACTCGGCGGCGCGATCGCCGGCGAAGACTACATGGGTATGGCAATCGACCAGGCCGGGCGTGATCCAACTTTTGCTTTCGGTGACCTTGTCAGCCAGCTGTTCCGGCACACCCGGCAACCCGCTACGCGTGCCGACATAGGCGAGTACGCCATCGCGCCAACCAAGCGCGCCGTCGTCAATCGCGCCATAACCGGTATCGCCGTCCAGCGTTGCAAGCGATGCACCCAGTATCAAGCCATCCCAAGTGGAGGTGCGGGTCGAAGTCATGCACCGATTGTAAGGCGGAGCGAGTGACCGCAGTGACGGCTTGATGCATGGTTCGACAGGCTCACCATGAGCGGCCAAACTAACCATGAAATGAGCACGATCGATAACGACAGATTCTGGACACCGACGGGCTGGCGAGCCGCTGATGCTTCCGCGGGCGAAGGCTGGGTCGTGCCCGGCATCGCCAACCTGCACTCGCATGCATTCCAGCGCGCGATGGCGGGCATGGCAGAGCGGCAGACCAATCCGGAAGATTCGTTCTGGACCTGGCGCGAAACCATGTACCGCTTCGCCGCGTGCTTCAATCCCGAGACGTTGCATGCCGTCGCCGCGCAGTTGTATGTGGAAATGCTGGAGGCGGGCTACACCACCGTTTGTGAATTCCACTACCTGCATCATTCGCCTCAGGGCAAGCCATACGACGATCCCGCCGCGATGTCGCGCGCGTTGATCCAGGCTGCGCGCGATACTGGCATCCGGTTGACGCTGCTGCCGGTGCTGTACATGAGCGGTGGTTTCGATGGGCGCGCGTTGTCGGATCGACAGCGGCGTTTCGGCCACGATGTCGATGGTTTCCTTCGATTGCTCGAATTGCTGTGCGAGGACGCGGGCGAACGTCTGCACATCGGTTGCGCGTTCCACAGCCTGCGCGCGGTGCCTGCCGATACGATGCGCGCCGTGGTCGCGGCGTTGCCGGGTGGCATGCCCGTGCACATCCACATCGCCGAACAGATTGGCGAAGTGCAAGATTGCATGGCGTTGCGCAATGCGCGGCCGGTGGAGTGGTTGCTGGAGAATGTTGATGTCGATTCGCGATGGACGCTTGTTCACGCGACACACCTGACGCCTGAAGAAACACAGGGTATCGCCCAGAGCGGCGCGACCGTCGCGATCTGCCCGACGACCGAGGCCAATCTCGGCGATGGCCTGTTTCCGCTGCGCGAGTATCTGGATGCGGGCGGCGCGTGGGGCATCGGTTCGGACTCGCAGATCTCGGTGTCGCCGGTCGAGGAATTGCGCTGGCTGGAATACGGACAGCGCCTGGCGACGCGGCATCGCAATATCGCCGTTAGTGAAAGCTCGCCAAGCGTCGGCGAAACCTTGTTGCGCGGCGTGATCGCCAGCAGCGCGCATGCAACAGGATTTTCAGGAACCAGCGATGTCGTCGTGCTCGATGGCAACGCAGCGCAACTCGCCGGTGCATCGCGCGACGATATTGTCGATCGATGGATCTTCAGCGGCAACCGGAATCTGGTCAGCGAGGTGCATGTCGCGGGACAGCGCGTCGTGTCCGATGGACAGCACCATGATCGCGATGCGATTGCCGCGCGTTACCGGGCCACGATGCGCACATTGCTCGCCTGATGTTCCGATGACACGTAGCCCGGGTAAGCGCAGCGCACCCGGGGCGTCGGGAACAGAGCCCCGACGCTCGAAGTCTCTCGGCGTCGCGGCTGAAGCCGCTCCTGCATGAGTCAGACATCAGGTTCTGCTCGGCACCACAGGATCGTCGTGTCAGGGTGCGGATTTGCGCAACGCAGGCGCCAGCGTCGCCGGATTGCCATCGTTGCGCGCCGGTGCCATGCCGAGCAGCCGCGTCAGCAACGGATACACATCGACGTTGTCGAACGGGGGCAGGCGCACGCCTTGCCGGAATGCCGGGCCGCGGGCGACGAAGACCGCGCGCATCGAGGGCGATGCCGGATCGTATCCGTGCGAACCGCGTGTCGTGGTGCTCGAGCGCTTGGCGATGGCGTCGCGCGTGCGCGCATCCCAGCCATCCTGCATCTGGCAGATGATCGGTGGCACGCGTGGATGACGGCCGTAATGCCAACGCGCCGGCAACTGCGACTTGCGCCAGCATTCGTAATGTGGATGCGTGCCGAGCAACTGCGCTTCGGCCTGCACTTCGCGGCCGGGTCTGGGCTGGAAGCCGACCGATTGCCCGGCCGTGACCACGTCTGCATCCACCGGATCGACCATGTCCTCGACCGCGACGGCGTTGCCCGGCGTGACCGCAGCCATGCCGTGATCGGACACGATCACCAGATTGGTGCGGTCGAGCACGCCGCGCGCGGTCAGTCCACCCAGCAGTCGGCCGATGGCGGCATCGACCGTGCGCACCGCCGCGTGGGTCTGCGCGGAATCCGGGCCGTGGTCGTGACTGTCGTGATCGATGGTCTCGAAATACAGCGTCGCGATGCGCGGCCGCGTCGCTGGCGGTTCCGACAACCAGCCCACCACCGTGTCGACGCGCGCGGCCAGCGGGACCGTGTCGTCGAACGGCTGCCATCGCGTCGGGCGCACGCCCTGGATCGCTGCCTCGCTGCCCGGCCAGAACAGCGTCGCGCTCGGCAATCCGGCCTTGGCCGCGCCCACCCAGATCGGTTCGCCGCCCCACCACTGCCCATTGCCGACGGCGTCGCGATCGGACAGGCCGAAACTGCCGAGCGTGGCGTCGCGCATCGTGTTGTGGACGATGCCGTGGTGGTCCGGGCGCAGGCCGGTGACGATGGTGTAGTGGTTCGGGAATGTCAGCGATGGATACGACGGCGTCATCCACTCGGCGCGCACGCCTTCGTTTGCAAGTCGCGACAGGTTCGGGGTGATGCCGAGATCGAGGTAATCCGCACGGAATCCATCCAGCGACACCAGCAGCACGCTTTCAAGTTCCACCGCGGGTCGTGTGGTCGGCGCGCAGGCGGCCAGGAAAGCAACAAGCAGCAAGGGCAGCGGGAACGGGAGCAGGCGTCGGGTCATCATGTCGCCATCTTACGAAGTGCATGCGGCTTCGTCGTGACGTGTGCGAATCAGGCATGACGACCACCGGATCCAATTGGATGCGCCAGTTGGGATGCGTCGCCAACTCCCGGCACTTGGTTAGCCCCGGCATGCAGTGGCAGAGTCGGAACCTCGCCACAAGAGTCGCCGCCATGGCCGTCACGCTCCGCCTGCTTCCTGCGGCGGCGAAGCCCACATCGCGTATTCCAGCGGACCGGCGTTGTATGAGGACCTCACGCCTGGCGCGAAGCCGCGCTTCATGCTGGGTGCGTTCCAGTCGGTCTGGCAGCGCGGCGATGACGGTGTGTGGCGGATGTTGTTCGACGACGGTGTCGAGCCGAAAGCCGCAGCGAAGCGGACGTCGCTGCCTTTCACGCGGGGCGTCGCAGCGCCTGCCCGCAAACCTGAATCTGCCGCCTGAACAGAGTCCCTGCCGCAGCTGCCGAACATGCCCAAGCGGCGTATGGTTGGCAGTGAGCAAATGCCGCACAACGCTAGGGGTGACGCCATGAACCACACACGCTTTTTCTACTGCGCACTGATCGCCAGCATGTTCACCGTCGCGACGTTTTCGGCATCTGCGCAATCGGCCGTAACGCCCGTAACGCCCGCCATGGCCGATGCCGACGCGCAGGCGCAGACTTCGGCAGCAGGCAACGCGGATGCCGATGTCCGCGACGTTGCCGACATGACGGCAGAGGTCGACCGCTTCTGTCCGTACACAGGTTCGCGCATCGTCGCGCAGGACAAGTCCGGAAAACGCTGCAGCACATTCGGACGTGTCTACACCCACGACGACATCCAGCGTACGGGCGCGGTCGATCTCGCCGATGCGTTGCGCAAGCTGGATCCCGCAATACGCTGATTGCGACCGCTACTGTTCGCCCCGACGCCCGGCATGTCCGGGCGTCTTGCCGTGCGGAATCGAGCGGCGGGGCGCGATGCGATAATCGCGGCTTCGCGCAGCAGGCAAGCCGCATGTCCAATCGCATCGATCCGTCCCGCGTCATCCGCGCGCCGCGCGGCAACACGCTCAGCTGCAAATCGTGGCTGACCGAAGCCGCGTACCGCATCCTGCAGAACAACCTCGATGCGGAGGTCGCGGAAAATCCAACCGAACTCGTCGTCTACGGCGGCATCGGCCGTGCCGCGCGCGACTGGGATTGCTACGACGCGATCCTGAAATCACTGCGCGAACTCGAGGACGACGAAACCCTGCTGATCCAGTCCGGCAAACCGGTCGGCATCTTCCGCACGCACGCCGATGCACCGCGCGTGCTGCTGGCCAATTCCAACCTGGTGCCGCACTGGGC
>JAJAYW010000144.1 GCA_026786005.1 Lysobacter sp.
ACCGGTAACGCCTCATCGCGCCCAGGTGCGCTCCTACAAAGGCAGGGAATCGCTTTGACGATGCCGTTCTGCCAACACCCGGCTAAGATCGCCCAACGACAAGCCTCGCGCGCGGACCAACACAAGCAGGTGATAGACAAGGTCTGCAGATTCGCCCAGCAACGCAGCGTCGTCCTGCGCCACTGCGGCAAGCGCAGTTTCGACAGCCTCCTCGCCGACCTTCTGTGCGATCCGGCGCACGCCATCGTTGAATAGTTTGGTCGTGTAACTACCCTCGGGACGTTCGCGTTCGCGCGTGGCGATCAATGCATCGAGTCGTGACAGGAAATGCACTGGTGCTTGCTCGAAGCAGCTTTGGCGATCGAGATGGCAAGTCGGGCCGTTCGGGCGCGCCTGCACCAGCAATGTGTCGTTGTCGCAATCGGCCTCGACCGAAACCAAGTCGAGGACATGCCCGGATGTTTCACCCTTGGTCCACAAGCGCTGACGGCTGCGGCTGAAAAAGGTTACGCGATTGGTAGCCAACGTTGTCTGCAATGCATCGTGATTCATGTAACCCAGCATCAGCACGCAATGTGTGTCGGCATCCTGCACGATCGCGGGCAGCAGACCGTCCTGCTTGCTCCAGTCGAGTCCGACGATGGCGTCAGGCTGCATGACGCACCTCGAACCCTTGCGCAGACAGCATGCGTTTAAGGTCGGGAATCGCGATATCACCGGAATGGAACACGCTGGCAGCGAGTGCACCATCGACATCCGCATCGCGGAACACATCGGCAAAATGCTCGAGGTTCCCTGCCCCACCCGACGCGACCAACGGCACATCGCACACCGCCCGTACCGCACGCAGCTGCTCGACGTCGTAACCGCGGCGCACACCATCGTTGCCCATGCAGTTTAGGACGATTTCGCCCGCACCGTGCTGCTGCGCTTGCACCACCCAATCCAGTGTGCACATGCCTGGTGCGCGCATCGCGTCGGGATCACCGGAGTGGGTACGCACCCGCCACTGGCCATCGGGGTCGCGTTGCGAGTCGATGCCGACCACGACGCATTGGTTCCCGAACGCAGCCGCGAGTTCGCCAATCAAGGCGGGACGCTCGAGTGCGGGCGTGTTGATCGAAATCTTGTCGGCACCGGCATGCAGCACGCCGCGCGCCTCCTCGACGCTGCGGATGCCGCCTGCCACGCAGAACGGAATATCCAGCACCTGCGCGACCCGGTCGACCCAGTCGCGGTCCACGCTACGTCCCTGCGGGCTTGCGGTGATGTCGTAGAACACCAACTCATCTGCACCTTCATCGCGGTAACGCAGTGCCAACTCGACGATGTCGCCCATGTCGATGTGGTCGCGGAAGCGCACGCCCTTGACCACGCGCCCATCGCGCACATCCAGGCACGGAATGATGCGCTTGCTCAACATGCCAGCGCGTCGGAAAGTTGCAGGCGGCCTTCAAGCAACGCCTTGCCGAGTACGATGCCGTCGCACCCCGCAGCGCGGATCGCACGCAGGTCGTCAACATCGCGCGCGCCGCCCGAAGCCTGCAGCTCCATGCGTGGCGACCACTGCGACAACAGGGCATACAACTCCATGTTGGGGCCGGACAACATGCCGTCGCGCGCGATGTCGGTACACAACAGGTGACGCAATCCAACACGACTGTAGAACCTGACCAACTCGCTCAATGTGTATTTACCGGCCTGGGTCCAGCCATGCGTCGTCGTCCACCAGCGACCGTCGTCGGCGCGACGCGCGTCCAGCGCGATGGTCATCCGTGCGCTGCCGTAGTGATCGATCCAGCCGGCAACACGCTTGCGATCGGTGACCGCGAGAGATCCGACCACGACACGATCGGCTCCGGCGGCAAACAACGCCTCGACGTCGGATTCGCTGCGCACGCCGCCGCCGGTTTGCACATGAAGGTTGGTCTGCTCCTTGATCCGGCTCAGCAACGGCGCCAGCGTGTAGCCGCCTGCACGCGCGGCATCAAGATCGACCAGATGCAGCCACGACGCGCCAGCATCCGCATAGCGCCGCGCAAGTTCAATTGGGTCATCGCCGTACTGTGTTTCACGCGCGTAGTCGCCTTGCGTGAGGCGCACCACGCGTCCGTCGCGGACATCGATTGCCGGGTAGACAACGAACTTCGTGTTCATGCAGGCGTCCATTTCAGAAAGTTGTCCAGCAAACGTGATCCGGTTGCCGCCGAACGCTCCGGGTGGAACTGGGCGCCTGCGACATTGTTGCACTGTACGAGGGCGCAGAACGAAACCCCGTGATGGCTTTCCGCGATGCAATGGTCGCCGGGTGCAGCCGCATAACCGTGCACGAAATAGGCATGGGCGCCGTCCTCGATGCCGTCGAGCAAAGGCGACTTTGCACGATGTACCAAACGATTCCAGCCCATGTGCGGCACGCGCAGTTGCGCGTTGCCAGCGAGTTTGTCGACGTTGCCTGGCAGCAGTCCAAGACAAGTTGTCTGACCTTCGTCGGAGGACTCGAACAGGATCTGCATGCCGACACAAATGCCGAGCAACGGTTGTTGCAGACTGCGGATGGTGTCCACCAGTTCCAGTTCGCGCAGCCTGTGCATGGCAGCGCCCGCCGCGCCCACGCCCGGCAGGATCACGCGCTCGGCGTTGCGAATGGTGACTGCATCGCTGGTCAACGGTGCATCCACGCCCAGCCTTTGCAACGCATGGCGCACCGAACCGATATTGGCGCCACCTGCATCGACGAGGACCACACGACTCATAGCGTGCCCTTGGTGCTGGGCAACTCGCTGCCTGCGCGCGCGATCGCCATCCGCAACGCACGTGCAACGGCCTTGAAACAGGCTTCGACCATGTGATGCGCGTTGTCACCCTTGACGCTCAGATGCAGGTTGATGCCTGCCGTCTCGCACAGCGAACGAAAAAAGTGCGGCACCAGTTCGGTCGGCAATTCACCGACCCGCTCACGCGGGAATGCGCCGTCGAACACGAAGTACGGCCGGCCGGACAGGTCGATCGCGGCCGTCGCCAGCGCTTCGTCCATCGGCGCGGTGAAGCCGTACCGCGCAACGCCACGCTTGTCGCCGATCGCCTGCTTCAAGGCCTGGCCCAGGGCCAGTGCGCAATCCTCGACCGTGTGGTGCTCGTCGATCTGCAAATCGCCATCGCAGCGCAACGACATGGCGAAACCGCCGTGCTTGCCAAGTTGTTCGAGCATGTGGTCGAAGTAGCCGAGGCCCGTGGTCACTGTCGGCTCGGCGATTCGATCCAGGTCCAGTTCGACGCGAATCCTTGTTTCCCTGGTGTTGCGCTCGACTGCGGCGCGGCGCGGCGCATCGGCGAGTTCGTGCGCAATATCGTTCCAGCTGCAGCCGCCATTGAGCTTGAAACCGCGCACACCGAGATTGCGGGCGAATTCAAGATCGGTGTCGCGATCACCCACCACCGCCGATTGCGCGCGGCTCCAGCCGTCATCGCAAAGCCAGTGCCGAACCAGGCCGGTTGCAGGTTTCCGATTGCTCGACGGGGTATGTTCGAAGCTGTCGTCGATCAGGATTTCGTCGAAGCCAACGCCCTGCGACTCGAAGATCTGCAGCATCAATGCGTGCGGCCCCTCGAACGTTTGGCGCGGGAAGCTGTCGCTGCCCAACCCATCCTGGTTGCTGACCATCACGAATCGGTAGCCGGCATCGCGCAGCTTGATCAACGCCGGGATTGCGCCCGCGACCAGACGCAACTTCTCGTAGGCATCGATCTGGAAATCGATCGGCTCCTCGATCAGCGTGCCGTCGCGGTCGATGAACAGCACTTTTTTCATGCGGCAACCTTCTGCGCTGCAAGTGAGGTCATCAATGCATCGTTCTCCTCGGCGCTACCGATGGTGATTCGCAATGCATCGCCCAGCTGCGGTTGGCTGCGCATGTCGCGCACGACGATGCCGGCGGCCAGCAGTCGCCGCAGCGCTGTGTCGGCATCGGCGAACCTCACCAGCAGGAAATTGCCCTGCGATGGATAGACGTGCTCAATACCTGGCGAGCCTGCCAGCAGGCCTCGCAAGCGATCCCGTTCGACGACGGTTTCGACGACACGCGCGTTGCTCTGTGCCAGCGCATCCGGCTCGAGCGCCCGCAGTGCCAGATGCACGCACGGCGCGGGCAGCGGATTCGGCGCCTTGCAATTGCGCAGCACGGCAATCAGTTGAGCATTGGCAATCAGCGTGCCAATCCGCGCACCAGCCAGCGCATGCGCCTTGGACAGGGTCCGCAACACGCCGATATTCGGCATCGTGTCGATCAGCGACACGGCCGATGGTTGGTCACTGAATTCGCCATAGGCTTCATCCACGATCACCATCGCGCGTCCGCTCAGTCGTTCCGCGAGCCTGGCGATGTCCGGCAATCGCAGCGCTTGCCCGGTTGGATTCGCTGGCGAACACAGGAACACCAGTTTGGCGTTCGACGACAGCGCCGCGCTGCCGATCGCTTCGAGATCAGCCCTGAATCCATCGCCCCCATCGACACAATCGGTCAGGGGAATTTCGACCAGCGGCGCGTTCTGCAACCGCGCACTGACGGCATACATGCCGAACACCGGCGGTGCGATCACGACCGCATCCATACCCGGGTTGCACAGCGCACGCACCAGCAGATCGATGGCTTCGTCGCTACCGCGGCCGACGAGCACCTGTTCCGGCGCCGCGCCGTACAGCGCGGCCAATCGCAGACGCAGTTCCGCGGGCTGCGGATCGGGATAACGATTGTTGCGTCCGTCGGCGTCCGCAACGCTGGCCCACGGGCTTTCATTGGCATTGAGCCAGATCGAGCCGGTGGCCGATGTGCGACGCGCGGAACCATACCCGGCGAAGTCGCGCAGATCCTCACGGACCAGTGTCAGCACATTCATCGCATGCCCGCCCTGGCCAGACGCACGTTGACCGCACGCTCGTGTGCGACCAGGCCTTCCGCGCGTGCCATTTCCGCCGCGCATGGGCCTATCGCGCGCACGCCGCTTGGATCGACTTCCTGCACGCTGATCGCGGTCTGGAAACTAGCCACGCTCAAGCCCGACAACGCGCGCGCTGCACCGCCCGTCGGCAGGACATGGTTGGTGCCGCTGCAGTAATCGCCGAGCGCTTCTGGCGCCCAATCGCCGAGGAAGACCGAGCCGGCGGCTTCGACGCGATCGAGCCACGAACGCGCATCGCGCAATGCCAGGATCAAATGTTCGGGTGCGTATCCATTGCTGATATCGAATGCGTCTTCGATCGTCATCGTGCGGATCAGGCGCGATGACGCCAGTGCCTGGCGCGCGATGTCCCCGCGTGGAAGCGCGGGCAGTTGCCGTTCGATTTCTGCTGCCGTGGCTTCGAGCAACGATTGGGAATCCGACACCAGGATCACCTGTGAATCCGCGCCATGTTCGGCCTGCGATAACAGATCAGCAGCTACGAAGCCGGGATCCGCGCCCGCATCCGCAATCACCAATACTTCCGACGGGCCCGCGGGCATGTCGATTGCGGCGCCTTCCACATCCTGCGCCACCAGCTGCTTGGCGGCGGTGACATAAGCGTTGCCCGGGCCGAACAACTTGTCGCATTTGGGAACCTCGCCAGCGCCATAAGCCATCGCCGCGATCGCCTGTGCACCGCCGAGTTTGTAAACGCGGGTGATGCCACAAAGTTGCGCCACGAAGAGGACCGCAGGATCGATGTGGCCGTCCTTGCGAGGCGGCGAGCACAACACGACGTTGCGACAACCCGCCAGCTTCGCCGGGATTCCCAGCATCAACGCGGTGGAGGGCAATGGTGCACTGCCTGCTGGCACATACAGTCCGACCCGTGCAATCGCGCGCAGCACGCGTCCGCAGCGCACGCCCGGTGCGGTTTCGATTTCGAATGCCTGCGACATGCCTGCCTGGTGATACTTCTCGATCCGGCTGGCGGCGTCGCGCAATGCGTCCTTCAACGCATCGGTCAGCTGCTTCTCGGCCTCGACAAACTCGTTCTGGCTGACGGCGAATGTCTGCAGCGAAACTCCGTCGAAACGTTCGGTGAGTACGCGCAAGGCTGCATCGCCATCATTGCGCACTTGATCAATACTCGCGCGCGCAGCGGCGAAGACTTTTTCGGATATTGCCGCCGAAGGCCGCTGCAACAATGCCAGTTGTTCGATGGCGCTCGACGCACTCCAATCGACGATCGGCATGCGCGGTGACGATTGCGCGACCGGTTGCGTTGCAGGTTGCGATGTCACTTGTGTGTTCATGCCAGCATCCGCTCCACCGGCAACACCATCAATCCACGCGCACCCGCGCGCTTGAGATCCTCCAACCGTTGCCAGGTCATCGAGCCGTGACACAACGCCTGCAATGCAAGCGAATCCCCGCCATCGACCTGCATCACCGTCGGTGCCTCCACATCCGGTAGCAGCCGCATCAACCCAGCCAGCTGGCTGCGCTGCGCCTGGAACAGCAGCAACCGGCTGTCCTTCTGACGCAACACGCCGTCGAGTCGACGCAGCAACATCGCAGCCAGTTCGCCGCGCGCATCCTTGAAATCCGCGATCGGCCCGGCCAGCACCGCCTGGCTTTCGAGCAAGGTCGTGACTGCCTTGAGTTGATTCGCCGCCAATGTCGCACCGCTGGAAACCAGGTCGCACACCGCATCGGCCTGGCCCAGACGTGGCGCGATTTCGACCGAACCCGACAGCACCACGACGTCCGCATCGATGCCCTGCTCCAGCAGCCACTGCGCAAGAATGGATGGATAACTGGTCGCGATGCGCTTGCCCTGCAATTGCGCAGTGCCCGTCCATTCCCAGTCATCAGGCACCGCGACATCGAGACGGCAGCCACCGAACCCCAACTCGCGCCATGGGCGATAGGCAGGCGCCAGTCCACGCGCGATGCGTTCGCCACCCTGCTCGATCAACACGTTGCTGCCCACCACCCCCAGATCGCAGATGCCATCGGCGATCAGACCGGGGATGTCGTCATCGCGCACCAGCAACAGGTCGATCGGCAGCGATTCGCCGTGGCAGAACAGGCGGTCGCGGCTCTCGCGCCAGCTCAGCCCGCACGACGCCAGCATCGCGCGCGCCGGATCGCTGAGGCGTCCGCTTTTCTGGATGGCAATGCGCAATCGATCGCGCACCACGGCTGTGGCGGGTGGGCTCATGGCGGCAACTTCAATGGGAGGAGGTAATTTTTTGGCGGGGCTGGCGGCGCTGACGGCGCAAGGCAGCGGCATAGCCGCCTGCGCCGCTATCGAGCGTGCGTGCGACGCGGCCGATGGTGGTGACGCTGACCTGCGTCTGGTCGTGGATCTCGCGATAAGGCACGCCTTCCAGCAGCAAGGGCACCACTTTCCAACGGTCGGCCATCGCCTCGAGTTCGGCCGGGGTGCATAAATCCGACAGGAACGCCTGCACCTCGGGGGCGCTGCGCAATCGGGACAACGCCAGGGTCAACGTGGCGATGGCCAGATGCTTATCGTCGGGTTCGGTGGCGCGTCGTTTCAAGGGATGTCGAACCTTGTAATAATGTATTAATACAATAATCGGTTATTACAAACCGGTCAAGCCGCGCAGGATCTTGCGTTGATGGCCCGGGCAAGGGCAGAAGTAGGCCGCCAACCCTGCTTCCCGCTATGCCTCGCCTGAGGCGGCGAGTATCGTTGGGGACTAGGGAGGGGGGAATGCGACGACTGACGGGCTTGTTACTGGCGATGGCCATGATGGCGTTTGCAGCCGTGGCCGCGCCATCCACGCTTCCGCCACTTGTGCTGCAAGGCGCAGAGTCGTCCCTGCAACTGTCGCCGCACATCACCTACCTGCATGACCTTGGCGGACGAATGGATCTGGCCGCCGTGCGGGCGGAAGGTGGCCAGGCGCGTTTCCAGCCCCTACCCCAAGGCAGCGCGACCTTCGGCTTCCAGGATGGTGCGTACTGGTTCCGCACCCGCATCACCAACCGGCAACACCCCGATACGCGCTGGTTGCTGGTGCAGCAGTACGCGTTAAGCGACCACATCGACGTGTATACGCGGCATCCCGATGGCCGCGTCAATCACGATGTCGGCGGCGACACCCAACCTTTCAGCAACCGCGCCATCAACTACCGGCACCCCAATTTCTGGGTGGATCTGCCGCGTGGCGAGACGGTCGACATTTTCGTGCGTGTCGAAAGCCAAAGTTCCATGCAGGTGCCCCTCGCGCTATTCACGCCCAAGGCGTTTGCAGAACTCGCCCGCGATTCACAACTCGGGATCGGCCTGTATTACGGCATCCTGATGGCGTTGTTCTTCTCCAACCTGGTGTTGTGGTTGTGGCTGCGCGACAACAGCCACGCCTGGTACCTGTTCCATATTTCCGCGTTCGGCCTGGTGCTGTTCTGCCTCAACGGGCTCGCCTTCGAGTATCTGTGGCCGAATTTGACATGGATGGCCGACAAGGCGGTGCCGTTGACGATTTGCCTTGCGCAGATCGGCATGCAGCAGTTCGCGCGCAACTTCCTCGAACTGGACCGGCGCTGGCCGGCAGGCGACCGTGTTGGCCTGGCCATGATCGTGTTCTTCGCCCTGCTGTTCGTCGCGTCGCTGGTGTTGCCGTACAGGGCCGTGACTCCGCTCGCATCCCAGGCGGTGTTCTTCAGCGTGCTGTGGATCATCGTCGAAGCGGTGGTCGTGCTGCGGCGCGGCTATGCGCCGGCCAAACTTTTCCTGCTGGCATGGGCGATGCTCCTGCTGGGCACTGCGATGTTCACTGCGGTCGCATTCGGAGTCATGCCCAAGAACTTCGTCACCGAGTACGGCGTTCAGCTTGGATCCGCACTGGAAATGCTGCTGTTGTCGATCGCACTCGCCTACCGTTACGCGTCCCTGCGCAACCGCAATGAACAGCTCGTGCGCGATGCCAACGAGCACCTGGAGCACAACGTCGCCCTGCGCACTGCCGAGCTGAGCCATGCCCTCGAGCAACTGGGCGAAGCCAACGGACGATTACGCGAGTCCAGCCAACGGGATGCCTTGACCGGCGTCTACAACCGCCGGCACTTCCGCGAAAGTTTCGAGCGGATCCTGCATGACGCTCGCCATGACGCCAGGCCGGTGTCATTGCTGATGGCCGATCTGGACCACTTCAAGCGCGTCAACGACACGCACGGTCATCTGGTCGGCGACGATTGCCTGCGCTGGGTCGCGCGCTGCCTGGATGAAACGCTTGCCGAATACAACGCCGTGGTGGCGAGGTTTGGCGGCGAGGAATTCGTGGCCGTGTTGCCGGGATCGGACATGTCGGCTGCAATGCGCGCGGGCGAAAGCCTGCGGCAACGCATCTCGGCGCGGCCGTTGCGTATCGGCGATCGCGACATCCGCCTGACCGTCAGCATCGGGGTACACGCGATCAATACGAGCGAGGACTCACGCGCGGACGATGCGATCCGCTACGCCGACGAAGCGCTGTACGCCGCCAAGGGCCAAGGGCGCGACTGCGTGCGGCCTGCGCTGGTGGCGACCTGATCGCCTCTTTTCAACCTGGACCGACGCTCTTGATTTTGCAGGAGCGGCTTCAGCCGCGAAGCCTGCAGCCCAACAGATGTCGTGTTGATTGCAATCCTGCTTCGCGCCTGTCGGTCGATGGCCTTGATTCATGTCACAGGAGCAATCCAGCATCGCGAGCACCGCGGCTGAAGCCGCTCCTGCAGGGCAGTACGTAGCCCGGATAAAGCCGCAGGCTGCATCCGGGGCTGTTCGTCACGTCATGAAAAGCCCCGGATGCGCTGCGCTTATCCGGACTACGTCCCTGAATACCGTCATGCGCACATCATTGCGAATGTTCCACGGCGGCGGGTCGAGACCCGCCCTACGCGCGCTGCATGAGCAGCTTTAGCGGCGCGCGATCGGAAGCAATATGCCGCTGGCAACGATGGCCACGGCCGCAGCGACCTCACCATCCATTGCGCGGTCGCGATCGAGGAAAGGAATGACTTGCCTGATGGCGGCATGCGCGTCCGCCACTGCGCGGCCGGGATGGAATTCCTCCGCAGCCGACAACTCGGCGCGCAATGCCTCGACTTCCTGCATGAACGTCGCACAATCCGCTGTCTCGGGGAGCGGGCCGCCCTGCACCTTGGTTGCAAGCATCCGCGCATCGGTACGGCCGGCCAGATCGCGCGCGGAGTTGATCATGTCGCGCCGCAAATCCAGCGCCTGCGCGGCGGTGTACAACTCCAGCGCCAGCACCTTGCCCAGGTCGTCGGCCATCGCTAGCACATGACGCGCTTCGTTGGCCCCCATCGAGACGTGGTCTTCTGCATTCGCGCTGGTCGGAATTGAATACACCGACGCGGGATGCGCGCGGCTGGCAAGGTCGTTGACGATGGCCGCCGCGGTGTACTGCACGATCATGTGCCCCGACTCGGTGCCGTCCTCGTTACCGATCAGGAACGCCGGCAAGCCGTCGTTGGTGGCCGCATCGACCAGCTTGTTGAGCCGACGTTCGGAGATCGACGCGAGCACCGGAATCGCAGCCTTGACGTAACTCATCGCCAACGCCAACGGCATGCCGTGGAAATGTCCGGCCGAGATGACCTGCTGGTCGACGAAATGCTTGCCAGGAGCCGCGGCCTTGGCGTCGGGGAACACCAGCGGGTTGTCGGTGACGGCATTGAGTTCGATGTCGAACACGCGCTTGGCCTGCTCCACTGCATCGCGCACGGCGCCGTGGACTTGTGGAATGCAGCGCAACGAATAGCTGTCCTGCGGCTGGTGTTTCTTGCCGCCGCGGAATGGCTTGAAGCGTTTGTAGAATTTCTCGCGGCCGTGCCGCTGGCCCAGCGGCACCCAGTCCCAGCCGATGTCGAAGCTGAGCGATTGCGATTGTTCGGTATCCCAACTCTGCGGCAGCCAGGTGCGGAACTTCGGTACCAGGTGATACGGAATATCCGACAAGGTCGAGCCCGCCAGCAGGCGGCGCAGGTTCGCAGCCACTTGCACCTGTCCCGGATGCGGACGCAGCGCGTGCACTTCTTCGGCGAAGGCGCCGAGACGTCCGGCGAATGCATCGATGGTCATCGCGGCGGCCAGGTCGGCGGTATCGAGCAGGTCGTCGAGTTGCTGCAGCGCCAGCACGCCGCAGGCCAGCATCTGTGCAGTGCCGTTGTTGAGCGCGAGGCCTTCCTTGTACGACAGCGTCACCGGATCGAGCCCTGCCCTGCGCAGCGCTTCGCCGCCTGGCACTCGCTCACCCCGATGGAACGCTTCGCCGCCGCCGAGCAGCACGATCGCCAGGTGCGACAAAGGTGCGAGGTCCCCACTGGCGCCGACCGAGCCGAGTTGCGGTACCACCGGAACCACATCGGCATTGAGCAACGCCGTCAACGCCTGCAGCGTCTCGACGCGAATACCGGAATGGCCGCGTAACAGGGTGTTGATGCGGATGCACAGCATTGCGCGGACGACATCGGCCGCGAACGGTTCGCCGACGCAGACCGCGTGCGTGACGATCAGGTTGCGCTGCAATTCCTCGTGCAACGAGCGACCGGAGGATGGCGCACCGGGCAACTCGTCGCGCAGAGGATGCGCGCCGAGCAGCTTGTCGGCATTGCTGCCGAAACCGGTCGACACGCCGTAGATTGGTTCCTCGCGACGCACCTGTTCGGCGAGGAATTCGGCCGCACGCGCCACGGCCTTCAACGCCGACGAATCGAGTTCCACGCTTGCGCCGCGCGCGACGTCGACCAACTGCTCGCGGGTCAGGGACTGGCCGTCCAGGCGGATGGATTTCATGCTGCAAACCTGCCCATTGCTTATGTAGGAGGGGCTTCAGCCCCGAGTCCTGAATATGGAAGCGCTGTAGAGATCGCGGCTGAAGCCGCTCCTACGACCGCAGGAAGTCCCTGTGGGACAACAGTGCACGCGTTCAACGGCCCGCCAGCGCCCGCGATTGCTCGCGCTCGACCAGCAACGTGCTTGCGAGATCGCTCTCGGCGACCTCGAACTGTTCGCCGCGACGCAGGTCCTTCACCGCGACCACTCCGCGCGCGATTTCGTCCTGGCCACGGATGACCACGAACCGGATACCGGCGCGATCAGCATATTGCAGTTGCTTGGCCAGCTTTCGCGATTCCAGTTGCGTCTCGACGTTGAGCCCCGCTGCGCGCAAGCGTTGCGAGAGCGCCAGCGCATGATCGAGATCCTCGTCGCGCATCAATGTCACCAACACGTCGACCGAGCTGTCCGCGGTCGCGATCAAACCGGCTTCGCGCAATTGCCAGAACAGTCGCGTCAGCCCGATGGAAATGCCGACGCCTGGCAATTTCGACTTCGTGTAGTGGCCGGCAAGATTGTCATAACGCCCGCCCGAACAGATCGAGCCGATCTGCGGATGCGCGTCCAACGTCGTCTCGTAGACGATGCCCGTGTAGTAGTCGAGCCCGCGCGCAATCGACAGGTTGATCGCGTAACGCTGTTCGGGCACGCCCATCGCATGCATGCGTTGCAGCACGTCGCGCAGTTCGTCGCGTCCTTCCTCGAACAGTGGCGTGCCGGTGCCCAGCGCGTCCAGTTTGGCGAGCGCGTCACTGCGGCCCTGTGAGCGTACCTGCGAGAACGACATCAATTGATCGATCACATCGTCGGACAGTGCAAACCCCTCGCCCGCAAGCGTCTCGCGCACGGCGGCAACGCCGCGCTTGCCCAGCTTGTCCAGTTCCCGCAGCACGCCGTCCTGCTGTTCGCCATCGCCGATGCCGAGCCCCTCGAAGAACCCACGGAGCAGCTTGCGATTGTTCAACTGGATGGTGAAATCACCGATGTCCAACGACGCGAACACGGCGTGGATGACCGCGGGAATTTCGGCATCGTGACGGATCGACAACGCATCCTTGCCGACCACATCGATATCGCACTGGTAGAACTCACGGAAGCGGCCCCGCTGCTGGCGCTCGCCGCGATAGACACGCTGCATCTGGTAACGGCGGAACGGGAAGGCGAGATCGTGTTCGTGCTCGGCCACGTAACGCGCCAGCGGCACGGTCAGGTCGAAGCGCAGCGCCAGTTCGGGCACACCCTCGGAGCTTTTCTCCAGCGCACCCGTGGACTGCGCGAAATACACCTGCCGCTCGGTTTCCCCACCGGACTTGGTCAGCAGGACCTCGGACAACTCGAAGACAGGGGTCTCGATCGGCAGGAAGCCGAAACGCTCGAAGGTCTGGCGGATGCTGTCGAGCATGCGCTGGAAGGCGATCTGGTCGCGGGGCAGCAACTCCATGACCCCGGGCGGTGTGCGTGGCTTGATCAAGGGAACATCCGTCGTGAATCAGCCGCAAAGTTTAGCTTCCCGCCGGACACATCGCGCGCAAGGGCAACAATCGCTTGCCGCCCAAATGCCCGGATCTGTAGAATGTGCAGTCTTGTCGGGGTGTAGCTCAGTCTGGTAGAGCGCTACGTTCGGGACGTAGAGGTCGCAGGTTCGAATCCTGTCTCCCCGACCACTGAAATCAATATCTTGCGGAAAATTGCAGCCGGGTCGTTACCCGTCGGTGCGCAAGCTGCAAGCAACTTGCGGACATTTCATCATCGCTTTCCGCGAACCATCTTTGGACCTGCCAGTCACCGCGGTCGAGCACGCCGGGTTTGTGCGCTGGCCACGGGACTTGTCCTGCCAAACCAGAGATTCCGACAAGTTATGCCGCTGCGCAGTCATGCTGCGGCGGTGCGATAGTAATCGTGGTACCACCGGACAAACTTCGTGACGCCCTCCTCCACCGACACGTTGGGTCGATAGTCCACTGCAGCAATCAGGTCCGACACATCCGCTTCGGTGTCCGGCACATCTCCCGCCTGCAACGGCAGCATCTCCGTCCGCGTCCTGCGTCCCAGGCACTGCTCCAGCACTTCGATGTAACGCAGCAGCTCCACCGGCTGTTCGTTGCCGATGTTGTAGATCCGGTACGGCGCCACGCCGCTGCTGGCCGGATCGGGCGCATTGCCGTCCCAACCCGAGTCCTTGCCCGGCACCTTGTCCAGCGTTCGGATCACGCCTTCGACGATATCGTCGACGTAGGTAAAGCTGCGCTTGTGCTTGCCGTGGTTGAACACCCTGATCGGCTCACCGGCAAGAATCGCCTTGGTAAACAGGAACAACGCCATGTCCGGGCGACCCCACGGGCCGTAAACAGTGAAGAAGCGCAAACCCGTACACGGAATATCGTAGAGGTGCGCATAGCTGTGCGCCATCTGCTCATTGGCTTTCTTGGTGGCCGCATATAGCGTCAGCGGGTGTTCCGCGCTCTGATGCTCGGAGAACGGCATCTTGGTGTTCGCGCCGTAGACCGAACTGGTGGAGGCGAACACCAGGTGCTCAACGCCGTGATGGCGGCAGCCCTCCAGAATATGCAGAAAGCCGGTGACATTGCTCGACACGTAAACGTGCGGATTCTCGGCGGCATAACGCACCCCGGCCTGCGCCGCCAGGTTGATGACACGCTGCGGCTTGTGCGTTGCGAAAGCGGCGTCAATCGCTTGGCGATCAGCAAGGTCGGCCTGGATATGGGTGTAGTTCGGATGGTCGATGAAACGCGCGAGGCGCGCCTGCTTCAACGTGACGTCGTAGTAGTCGCTGAGGTTGTCGAAACCGACGACTTGGTCGCCGCGCTCGAGCAACCGCATCGCGACGTGCGAACCGATGAATCCGGCGGTGCCGGTGACCAGGACTTTCATGGATTCGCTTCCCAATCTTCCGGTGGAACTGCGGGCGACAACATCTCGCCAGAGTGCAACACACTGCCTTTCAGGTCAGGTTTGCCCAGGCCGAGCAAGACAATATTTGAATCGTTCGGATTCATTGCAAGGCGCTGTTCCAGCAACGGCAGTGCCAGTGCGCGCTCGCGGGGGCTGCCGCCACGCACTGCATCGAACAAGGCCAGCAGTTCGTAGAGCGCCGGGTTTTGCGCAATCGCATGCGGAACACTTGGATACAGCGGATGGAAGGCAACGCCACGCACAGGCCCGGCCTTGTCGGGCCATACAGGCGGTGGCTCGTTCGGTTGCAGGATGGATGCGCGCAGAGGCTCGGCAGCATAGCCAGTGGGCCAACCGCGCGTCAGCCCGCCCCGCGTCGCAGGAAAGCAGTAGCGGGCGCCATGCTGCAGAAACAGGCGCAATGCCTCGCGTACTGCCTGTGGCTTTCCATCCTGATCCTTGCGCGCAAGTTGCGCCTGCACGGCGCGCGCGACCCCGGCATGGGTTGCCGAAGCGGTCAGGCCCAGCTCCGCAGCCAGCGCTGCATAACTGGGTGCCGGCTCCCGCGACAGCGCCAGCCGCAGCACCACCAGCAGATCCTGGGGCCTGAGCACCACTTGGGGATTGGATTTGGCAGCGCTCATGCCTGCGCCATTCTCTATTCGAGAATAGAGAATATAAGCCTCCTTGCAAGATTGCTCAAGGTTCAAAGCCGGCCGTCTACAGCATCGCGCGGCAATAGGTACTTGACGTCGTACAGCACCGAGGCCGGCTTGCCGTAGGCGCGGATGCCCTCGGCGCCCAGCGCGCGGAATTGGTCGTGGCCGACCGCCACGATCACCGCGTCGTACGCGCCCTGCCCCACTTCGGCGATGGGGGTGATGGCGTATTCGTGCTGCGCCTCGGCGGCATCGACCCACGGATCGTGGACATCGACCTGTACGTGGTAGCCCTGCAGCGCGTGGACGATGTCGACCACGCGGGTGTTGCGCAGGTCCGGGCAGTTTTCCTTGAACGCAAGACCCAACACCAGCGCGCGCGCCTTCACCGGGTTAATGCCCTTGCGCACCATCAGCCGGATCACCTCGCCGGCGATGTAGCCACCCATGCCATCGTTGGTGCGGCGGCCGGCCAGGATCACGTCGGCATGGTGTCCCACCTGCTGCGCCTTGTGGGTCAGGTAATACGGATCGACGCTGATGCAGTGGCCACCGACCAGGCCGGGTCGGAACGGCAGGAAGTTCCACTTGGTGCCGGCGGCTTCGAGCACCTCGAGGGTGTCGATGCCGAGCTTGTTGAACAGCATGGCGAGGTCGTTGACCAAGGCGATGTTGAGGTCGCGCTGGGTGTTCTCGATGACCTTGGCGGCCTCGGCGACCTTGATGCTGCTGGCCTTGTGGGTGCCGGCGGTGATGATGCTTTTATATAGCGCGTCGACGAAAGTCGCGGCTTCGGGGGTGGAACCGGAGGTGACCTTGAGGATGTTGGTGACGCGGTGTTGCTTGTCGCCGGGGTTGATGCGTTCCGGGCTGTAGCCGGCAAAGAAATCCTGGTTGAACACCAGTCCGGAAACGCGCTCCAGGATGGGGATGCAGACTTCCTCGGTGCAGCCGGGGTAGACCGTGGATTCGTATACGACCATGTCGTCGCGCTTGAGCACTTGGCCCAGCGCCTCACTGGCCCTGATCAACGGGGTGAGGTCGGGGCGCTTGGCCGAATCGATCGGGGTCGGTACGGTGACGATGTAAACAGTGCAGCCGCGGATGTCGTCGAGTTGCGCGGTGAACGTAAGACGCGTGACAGTGGACAGTTCAGCGGCGTCGACCTCGCGTGTGCTGTCGCGGCCGGCGCGAAGTTCCGCGATGCGCGCGCCATTGATATCGAACCCGACAGTGTCGTACTGCTTGCCGAATTCGACCGCCAGCGGCAGTCCGACATAGCCGAGCCCGATGATGCCGATGCGGCTATCGGCAAGTACATGTTGATCCACCATCCACCACCCCTTGTGCCTGCGCAGTGCGTGTTTGAACGACGCCCGGACTGCTGTCAGTTTGGCCGCGGCGCCCGAGGCGTCGCGGCCGACGATTATGCTTGGGTGATCGTGAAGGGGCCAACGTTGGTCAGTTCGGTATTGCTGGAAGTGCGCCGAAGGCCGGCGCCGTCGTCGATGCCCGGCAACATATGGCAATGTAGGTCAATCATTGCGTGATGCTACAACTCATCATGATGAAACTCAGATGATCAAGCCAAAACGCCACGACCAAAAGCCAAGGCTGGCGTAAGAATGTGTTCATCGCCTGCGTGCCGGGTTTCATGAACGCGTTCCTGATCACGACCATCCTGCTCGATCGCCGCCCGAGCGGCGGCTGCTCGACGATTACCCCGCGATCAGCCTACTGATCGCCTGTTGCCCAGCAGGATTACCCGGGGCAGATGGAAGTGCTGATCCTGGATGATGGGTCGACCGACGACACCATCTACAAGGCCAACGCATCGATCGCCATGGAAACCTTGCGCCAAGGCCACACCTTTCGCGTCGTTCCGAACGTTACTGCAGCGATCCAGCCAACACGCGCGCGGTTGCCGGCGCGGTGCTGGTGCGGAACTCACGCAGCAATTGGCTGACCCGAGCGCAGGAATGGGGCTACCAGCAGCGTCCCGCACGAGTTTGATTACTACTCGCCGCGCTGGTACGCGGAGGCGATCCCGACGCTGCAATTGCGCCGGTTTCGCGGCGGCTGGATGTATCAGGCCGCAGCCGGATGGGGCCGCCAACGCGACAGCGACTCCGCGTGGCGCAACGCGCGCCTGCTGGAAGCATCCGTCACCAGTCCGAAAACGCGAAACTGGTTTCTCAGGGCCAGCGTCGGTTACAGCAACACGCCGATCAACACTGGCTACACCTACGATTACACGCAGCTCATGCTGGAAGCATTCATGACGTTCTGAATCGCGGCACTAGTCGAGCGACGCCAATCGATGTTGCAGGGTTGCGAGCCGGAGATCGGCAGCGCTTCCCGGCGACACGCGCGCACTGAGACTGGCGGCCGGATCACCCTCGGGCCAGTGCGCCGGATCGGCCGCCTGCTGGTAGGCATCGCGGAACGGCACACCCTGCTTGGCCAGGTCGACCGCGAGATCGGTCGCGTACATCGATGGCTCCAGCGCGGCCTGCATGCGCTCGGCGCGCCATTGCAGATTGCCCAGCAGGTCCGGCAACAACGCCAGCGCAACCAAGCCCTTGCCGAAGCCGTGGACCAGCGCACCCTTGCTGATCTGCAGGTCGCGGTGATACCCGGACGGCAACGACAACAGTTGCTCGATCTCGCAACGCGCGGCGGCGACGCTGGCATAACTGCCGCGCATGAGTTCAATGACATCGGGGTTGCGCTTGTTGGGCATGATCGAACTGCCGGTGGTGTACTGCGGCGGCAAGATCACGAAACCGAATTCGGCACTGGTGAACAGGCTGAGGTCCCAGGCCAGCCGACGCAGATCCAGCATCGCACTGGACAAGGCTTCCAGTGCGGCCATCTCGAACTTGCCGCGCGACAGTTGCGCGTACGGCGGTGAAACCTGCAGGCGGGCGAAGCCGAGTAGCTGGGTCGTGTGATCGCGATCCAGCGCAAGGTTGACGCCGTAACCCGCGGCGGTGCCGAGCGGATTGGCGTCGATCCAGTGGCGCGTCTGCTGCGCGCGTTCCGCGTTATCGATGAAGGCTTCGGCCCAGCCCGCCCACCACATCCCGGCGGATGAAACGACTGCGCGCTGCAGATGGGTGTAACCGGGCATCGGCAACTGCGCTTCGACGTCCGCGCGTTGCAGTGCAGCTTGCGCAATGTCCTTGCAGATGAAATGCAACGTGGACAGTTTGTCCTTCAGCCACAAGCGCGTCGCAACCAAAACCTGGTCATTGCGGCTGCGACCGGTGTGGATCTTGCGGCCGGCGTCGCCGAGACGCTCGGTCAGCCGCGCTTCAATTGCCGAGTGGCTGTCCTCGTACTGCGCATCGAGCACGAAGCCGCCGCTGCGGAAATCCGCAGCGAGTGTGTCCAGTTCGCGCAGCAGGCCCGACAGTTCCTCGTCACCAAGGATGCCGATGCGCTTCAAGCCTTGCGCGTGCGCCTTGCTCGCATGGATGTCGTGCAGGAAAAACTCGCGGTCTAGCAGTACGTCATCGCCTGCCAGGAAGGCCTGGATGCTGGCGTCGACCTTGACGCCCGGCTTTTCCCACAACAGATCGGACATGGTCGTATTTCCTGTTCTTGCCGCATCGCAGGATACGCGGCGCATTTCTGTAGGAGCGCACCTGGGCGCGATGACGCTCTACCGATACAGCCCATCGCGCCCAAGTGCGCTCCTGCGACCAAAGGAAGTCCCCGCGGGACAGGAAATACCGGTGAATTCGTCGTGGCCGAACGCAAGATTGAGATTCTGCAACGCCTGCGTCGCCGCGCCCTTGAGCAGATTATCGAGCACCGCGACCACGACCAGGCGCCTGCCGTCGTCCGACAATGTGAAGCCACCGATTTCGACGTGGTGCCGGTTGGCGATTCGGCTGACCCATGGCGCCTCGTCGCTGACACGGATCAGGGGTTCGCCAAGGTAGTGCTGGCGATAGCGAGCCTGTACCGCATCGAGTGTCGTTGCCGCGGACAGGTGCAGGTTGGCTGTGATCGTGAGTCCACGGAAATGCGGTGCGACATGTGGCATGAATTCGACCGGCGCCAGGTGCCGGCTGACTTCGCGTTCGTGCAGATGGTCGATCGACGTGTACGGGATCAGGTTGCCTTGCAACTTGGCCGGATCGTTCTTGTCCGACGGCATCGTGCCTGCGCCGGAATAACCGGACACGCCGAAGCACTGCACCGGTCCTGCGAGCAGATCGCACATCGGCGCGATCGCCAGCTGCATCGCCGTTGCATAGCAACCGGGATTGCTGATGCGCTTCTGCCCCGTGTACGCATCACGCGTGAGTTCCGGAAGGCCGTAATGCCAGTCGTCATCGAATCGGTAGTCGGCCGACAGATCGAGGATGACGGCATCCGGATTTCCGGATGCGATGCCGGTGACGCAAGCCGCGGCCTTGCCGTTTGGCAACGCCAGCACATACGCATCCACATGCTGGCCGCCGAGCCTGTCGTGATCGATATTGACGTAACGAAGCTCGCCCCGGTATTCCTGCACATGCTCGGTAACCAGCTGGCCGTCGAGTTCGCGCGACGAAACGAAACCCAGCTTGAAATGCGGATGTATGGCGATCAGTTTGATGAGTTCGGCACTGACGTGGCCGCGCGCGCCCACAATGCCGATGGTCTTGCTTGCTTGTTTCATTGCAATCCAATAATTCTCAACGAGTTCGGGAGAAGTCGATTACCCATATCGTCATTAGAAAATGCCCTTGCCTAGTCCCTAGCCAAACCCTCACGGCTTCAACGTCGCCACCCGCTCCCGGCAATGCTCCACCGCCGCGCGAATCTCGTCGAAGTTCTCCAGGCCATACCAGAACACGTTCCAGCGATCGCCCTTGATGCAGCCATCGGCTTCATCGAAATAAAAATCGTTGACCGGATTTTCAGGGCGCGCGCGCCAGAACAGTTTTGGCACGTCATGGCGCATTGCATGCCAGATCGCGCGCCCGAGGCCTTCGCCCTGCGCATCGTCGGCAACGGCGAATTTGTCGAGATGCGGAATGCCCTCGCCGCTGTCGGAGTATTCGAGCGTCAGTACCAATGCCGCGCGGTAATGCTCCGACACGTACAGGCGGTACGGCTGCGTGCGCTCGAAATAATCCGGCGCCAGCTTGCGGCCGAAGCCCGACTCGATCAGCGCCTGCAG
>JAJAYW010000145.1 GCA_026786005.1 Lysobacter sp.
CAGGGTGACGCCGTAGCGACAACGCGCCGGGGACACGCAGGTCGGATCCGGAAAATCGATGTTCTCGTCCGTCAGGTCGAACAGGCCGCGGCGGCCGTCGGCATGGTTCGCTTCCGGTCGCAGCCGGCCGTCCGGCGAGGTCGGCCAGTGGCGCGCAGCGTCGTCCACGTCATCGGCCGGGACCGGAAGGCCGTTGTCCGCGCGAACAACGCGCGTCGCCAGGTCGAGCGCGTACGTGCACCACCGCGTGCCGGGGTGGTGCGCGCCCGGGCAGGCGCGTCCTGCGTCGCCTTCGGGGACGCCTGCGTACACGATCGACAACGTGCCGGTGACGGGGCCGTCGGTGAATGCATGGAACAGCAGCGGACTGTCGCTCTTGCCTTCGCGCGGGGGCGGATCGAGCAGTCCCGGATCGAGCAGTCCCGGATCGAGCGGGACCTGTGCATGGTCGAGGATCGCGCCGCTGGCCACGTTCCAGATGACGAGGGAGCCGTCGCGCGCGAGCGAAGCGAGGTGGCGCCCGTCGTCGACCCAGCGCACTGCGAGCACCGGCGACTGGTGCCCGAGCTGCACGACGATCTTCGGTTCGAGCGCGGCATCCGGAGACGCGGTGGTCGCGGATGCCGCCGGCGTGGCCGCATCCTGCCCGGAACACCCGGCGGCCAGAAGGGCGGCGCAGCAGCACAGCAGCAGGCCCGCAATGCGCATCGTGGTGCTCCGTGGCGTGTTGCCCGGAGCCCCCAGCTCCGCCGGCCGGCCGAGCGTAGCACGACGCGCCTCGTGCTACGCCCCACTTTGCAGCGCCCAGCCTGGCCTATGATGCTGCCCTGAATCCCATGCCGGAGCCTCCCATGCCGCTGCGCCCCTGGCCTTCGCCGTCGCGCTTGCCCGAAGAAGGGGGTCAGGTTCACTTACTCCGGGTCAACCGGCTTTCGCGCTGGCCGATGCGCCGGCCGCACCGTGGCAAAGCGCTGGGTTTTGGCTTCGACCATCGCTTGGTGTCCTGCAGCGCGCACTTCCGCCGCATAGCCCAACAGGCCCGCATCCAGCAGGGGCTTGGCGAAGGGAACGAAGCGCGCTGAGTTGCTGCCCTTGACCTTTTGGTCACTTCGAAGCGCACCGATGGCAACGCCCGGGGTGCGGTGCTTGGATATCGTCAAGGTATATCTGTGCAATTTCGTTGAGGCGGGCGCCCGAGTAAAGTGCGAGCCAAGGTGCCCAGAAATATTGTGGCCGGTTTTCGGTCCATGGCACGAGTGTGACCGGATCGAAGATGCATTCGAGTTCTTCGGCGCGGTAGGGCCGACGGGTTTGCACGCGTTGGATGCGGTGGTCTTGCTGGCGCGGATCGCCCGTCATCGGAGAGGCGGCGAGCTTCTTCGCCACCGCCCAAGTGAAGAACGCGGCCAGATTGTCGCGGTGCTTGCGGCGTGTGTTGTCCGCGAGGAGTTTCAAGTCCGGGTCGCGGGCGGCCTGCTGAGCCTGACTGGACCTGACGATCTCGGCCGCCTTCATGCCTCGATACGCTTTGAACTTGCGTGCGTTGACCGGCCAATTGGCCGTTGCCTTTTCGAAGTTCAGGATGTGGTCGTCGGTGACCTCGGCCAACCGCTTGTTGCCGTTCATTTCGACAAAAATCCGTTGGGTCGCCGCGAGGTCTACATCGCCTGTCAGGTTCGCCAGCGAGCGGCGCTCGCGGAAGCTCGCCAAGGCATCATCGAAGAAACGCGCGCCGTCTACAGCCGGCGCAGCGTCGGCCACAGCGGACGGCGGCGTCGCCGCAGGGGCCGAACCTGTCACACCACGCAGCGCATGAAACAGGGCAAGGTCGGCGGGGCTGTTGATGTCCACCGTGCCTAGGCGGGTGCCATCGCCGAGGACCACATCGCGCATCGTCAGATCACGCAGCTCGCCGCGCCACTGCTTGTCGATCAAGCCCTTGAAGTCGTCGAAATCGGCCAGGGAGCCTCGGCGCAGTTGCGTGAATGCCTCCGACAGTGACGCGCCCATGCGGGCAGCCGCAAGGCGCGCGTGGTCGGGGTGGCTGACATACAGGGCGCCGCACCACGAAGCGCGTGCCGAGGCGCGGGCGCAGGTCTATGGGCACTAGCAAGCGGACGAACGGGCCCGAGGGCCGGGCAAGAAAAAAGGGCTTTGGCATGAAGCGATCCCTGAAACGATACCTAGGAGGTGGTCGTTTCGGGCACCGCTCTCAGCAAAAACCCTTTTAAAAACAGAGACTTACAACTGCCTCTTTTTGGATGGTGGAGGTGGCGGGAATCGAACCCGCGTCCGAAGATGCTCCATGCCCAGCACTACATGCTTAGCTCGCCGTTCGTTCTCGTCCTGCGGCAACACGACGTGCGAGGCACACCGCAGTACACACCCGCTTTAGGTTGAGCCGCGGTTGACGGGTCGCCGCCACGGCCGATTCTGTGATGATGACCCTACATCCACGAGCACAGACACAAGTGGGTTCAGGGCTTACGCCTTAAGCGGCGAGAGCGTAGACGTCGTCGTTGGCGTCTGAGGTTTTGCAGCTGGATTAACGAGGAAAGCTACCCCCTCGGCATGCGCCAAGCGATTTCGCAACCCCCGTCGAAGCCAGTGCACCCCCGGGAATGTCGATGTCGCTGACGCAGGCAGTATAGGGCCAATGCCTGCTGCCTCAATCGCGTGGCATGCCGCGTGACAGTCGCGATTCATTCCACCGATAAAGCTACCCGGCTATGCTGAAGCGGCATGACGGACCTTACTGCCAGCCTGCACTCCGACATCGCCGAAGAGGCCGAACGCATGGTCACGCCGCTGCGCGGCTATCTCTTCGCGCTGGCGGTGCTGCTGGGGTCGCTGATCTTCGAGGTGCTGTTCTGGCAGAACGCCCGCGAGCGGGAATTGCGCGCGGCCGAGGCGGATTTCGTCGCCGAAACCGAGGAACTGGCGGCGCTGGTCCGGCATCGCCTGGTGAATTTCGAATTGATCGCCCGCGGTGGTGTGTCGCTGTTCGCAACGGTGACCCAGCCTACGCCGCAGCAATGGCGGGCCTACGCCGAAGGCATGGATACCGCCAAGCGTTTCCCCAGCATGGCGGGCCTCGGCTTCGCCGCCTATGTGACCCAGGGCGGGCTGCAACGATTGCAGGTGTCCAGTCGCGATGCCGGTTACGGACTGCTGCAAGTGCATCCGGCCGGTGTGCGCGAGCACTACGGACCCATCATCTACCTGGAGCCCAGGACAGTCGAAAACCTTTCGGCGATGGGCTACGACATGCTGTCGGATCCGACGCGCGGCGCGGCGATGACCGGGTCGCGCGACAGCGGCGAAGCGCGCATGACCGCGCCGCTGCGCCTGATCCAGGATGGCGCCGGGTCCAGGGAGGGCGCCGGGCTACTGATGTATTTGCCGATCTACCGTGGCGGCAGTTCACCTGCGTCGGTGAGCGCGCGGCGCGATGCGATGCAGGGATGGGTGTATGTCCCGTTTCGCCCCTACCGCATCCGCGAAATCGCGTTGACCCGCGCCAAACGCTCCGTGAAATTCAACATTTACGACGTGACCGACGGCACCCCGGCTCAGTTGTTCTGGGAACATCGCGACGATCAGCAGATCTCGCCGGCATTCACGCACCGCGTCCTGCAGCAGGTGTACGGGCGACAGTGGCGCCTGGATTTCTCCTCGGGGCCGGTGGAAAGCGCGGTGCCGGCACTGGCCGGGCTGCAGCTGACGCTGGCGATCGGCCTGGTGGCATCGCTGCTCCTGTTCGGCCTGGCGATGACGCTGGTGCGTACCGAGGCGAGGGCGCGGACGATCGCGCGCCAGATGACGGGCGCCTATCGACTGAGTGAACGACGCTTTCGCAGCGCGATGGAGCATGCCGCATCGGGCATGGCGCTGCTCGATCGCGAGGGCAACATCGTCGAGGCCAATCCGGCGCTGTCGCAAATCGTCGGCGTTGATGCAAGCGTGTTGGCCGGCCGCACGCTGGCGTCGCTGTTTGAAACCAAGGAGCCCGACAGCATCGATACGCAGCAGCTGCAGGCGATCCGGGGCGGCGTGCATCGTGTGACACGCAACTTGCGTCGCAGCGATGGCGCCATCCGCCACGCGCACATGGCCTATACCGCGATTCCCGGCGGCGAAGTGTCCGGTATCAGCCGTCTGGTGCAGGTGGAAGACATCACCGAACGCCTGCGCGCCGAAGCCGAGGTGCATGCGCTCAACCGCACGCTGGAATCCCGCGTGGAGATGCGGACGCGGGAGTTGAGCACCGCCAACAGCGAACTCGAATCGTTCGCCTACAGTGTTTCCCACGATCTACGCGCGCCATTGCGCGCGATCGTGGGCTTCAGCCGCTTGTTGAGCGGCCGCTACTCCGGGGCGCTCGACGATGCCGGCAGGGATTACCTGGGCCGCATCCGCAATGCGGCCACGCGCATGGGCGAGCTGATCGAGGCGTTGTTGAAGATGTCGCGCCTGAGCCGCAGCGAAATCAATCCGGTGACCGTGGACCTGAGTGCGATGGCGGGCGACACAGTGTTGGCACTGCGCACCAACGATCCCGGCAAACGGGTCGAAGTGGTGATCGAGCCGGGACTGTTGGCGCAGGGCGATCCCGCGCTGCTGCGCAACCTCATCGAGAATCTTGTCGAAAATGCGTGGAAGTTCACCCGTGACCGCGATCCCGCACATATCGAGATTGCGCGCGACGCAGTGACAGCGGAGGCGGGCCTGATGTGTTTTCTCATCCGCGACAATGGTGCGGGGTTCGAGCCGGAGTACGCCGACAAACTCTTCCGCCCGTTCCAGCGCCTGCACACTCAGGATCAGTTTGCCGGCCACGGCATTGGCCTGGCGTCGGTCAAGCGCATTGTCGAAAGACATGGTGGTCGCATCCATGCCGAAGGTGTGGCGGGGCTGGGGGCGGTGTTCCACGTTGCCTTGCCGGCGCCGCAGGCAGCGGAGTGAATCGGGAAGATCTTTTAGACGGAGAGGTTGATCAGACCTTCTTAGGCATCCTTGTTGTGACGCCGCATCACGCGCTGCTTGTCGCGTGCCCAGTCGCGTTCCTTGCTGACCTCGCGCTTGTCGTGCGACTGCTTGCCCTTGGCCAGCGCGATCTCGGCCTTGACCTTGTTGCCTTTCCAGTACAACGCGGTCGGCACCAGCGTGTAGCCATCGCGCTGCACGCGGCCGATCAACTCGTCGACCTCATGCTTGTGCAGCAGCAGTTTGCGATTGCGGCGATCATCCGCGATGACATGGCTCGATGCCTGGATCAGCGGCGTGATCTGCGCGCCGAACAGGAACAGTTCGCCTTCGCGGACCAGGGCGTAGCTTTCGGTGATGTTGGCGCGGCCGGCGCGGATCGCCTTGACCTCCCAGCCTTGCAGGGCAAGACCGGCCTCGAAGCGTTCCTCGAAGTGGTACTCGTGGCGCGCGCGTTTGTTCAACGCGATCGTGCCGCCGCTTCCGTTTGTCTTATCCTTGTCGGCCTTCTTGCTCATCGTGCCTATTGTCGCTGATGCAACCAACTGGGCCTAGTCCGGCATGACAACGATCCAACGCAGCGCGCTGGTCAAGCATTCCGCCGCACGCATGTTTTCGCTGGTCAGCGACATCGCCGCCTACCCGCGGCGGTTCGACTGGTGTACCGATGCGCATGTGCTGGATCAAGACGCCAAAAAGGTGGTCGCGCGGCTGGATTTGAAGCTGGGCGCGCTGAGCACATGGTTCGTGACCGAGAACAGCTTGTCGGCGCCGCATCACATCGACATGAAACTCGTCGATGGACCCTTCCGCAGCCTGACCGGTCACTGGCAATTCCACGCGCTGGACGAATCGGCCTGCAAGGTGTCGTTGTCACTCAGTTTCGTGCCCGCGTCGAAACTGCTGGCGCCCGCGATGGCGCTTGGTTTCCAGGGCCTGGCAGACCGCATGGTGGATGATTTCGTCCGCGTCGCTGACCGGCAATAGCGTGATGAAGGTCGAAGTCGTGATCGCGTGGCCCCGGCGATTTCAATCAGTCTCGGTAAAGCTGATCGACGGCGCATGCCTGGGCGATGCGGTTGCGGCGGCGGCCTTGGGTGGGACAGACGAGGTGATCGGTTACGCCATCCACGGCCAACGAGCGGCGCTTGCGGATCAATTACAGGAGGGGGACCGTGTCGAATTGCTGCGCGGCCTGCAGGCCGATCCCAAGGACGCGCGTCGCAAGCGTGCTGCAAGTACGAGAAAGATCCCGTAGAGCGTCCTTCGACGGGCTCAGAGCCTGCCCCGGACTTGATCCGGGGATGAGCGAGAGCTTTGCTTCGCTGCTTTTCGTAGAGTCCAAGAGCAGCGGAGCAAGCTCCGCTCTACAGGAGCGCGATGCGCTTAGCGGCCTTTCTTCTTCTTGTCTTCTTTCTTCAGGTTCGGACCGAACTGGCGTGGTGCCAGTTTCGCCAGGTCTTCATCCTGCTCGGGGAAATACTCGCCTTCGGACCGGGTCAGCGCATCGTTTTCAAACCACACGGTGAAATTCTTCACCACGGGCGGGCCGACGCGATCGGTGCGTTGCGTGGTGGTGTAATCCCAGCGATCGTGGTTGAACGGGTCGGCGATCGACGGCGAACCGATCAGGGCCGAGACCTGCTGCTTGCTCATGCCCGGCTGCAGTTGTTCGACCGCTGATTTCTCCAGCAAGTTGCCCTGGTAAATGGGCTGGCGGTACAACACGCCGCAACCGGCGGTGGTCAGGGCAAGGGTGGCGACAAGCAGAAAATTGCGCATTCGGGTTCGCGGCAAACGGGAATGGGGGCGATAATACACCGATGGCAAGCGTCTCTTTGCCTTGGCGAGTCCGCGTTCATTGACGGTTATCGTACGCAGCAACCGCTTGCATGCAGGAAATAGCACGATGGAATCCCAAGATCTCAGGAAAGTCGGTCTCAAGGTCACGCATCCAAGAATGCGCATCCTCGAATTGCTCGAGCAGTCCAAGCCGCGGCACATGACCGCCGAAGACATCTACCGGCACCTGATCGGCGAGCACGAGGAAATCGGCCTGGCGACCGTGTATCGCGTGCTGACGCAGTTTGAAACCGCCGGCCTGGTGCTCAAGCACAACTTCGAAGGCGGGCATGCGGTGTATGAGCTGGACCGCGGCGGCCATCACGATCACATGGTCGACATCGACACCGGCAAGATCATCGAATTTGAAAGTGCCGAGATCGAGACACTACAGGCGGAGATCGCCGCCAAGCACGGCTACCAGTTGGAGGAACATTCGCTGGTGTTGTACGTGCGCAAGAAGCAGGGAAAAGGCTGACGCACCGCTCTACAAAATCAATGCACTAAACCGCGTTTTGCAGCAGCCGCTTCGCCGCTGCGCGAGCTTCCTTGCTGACCTCGACACCGCCCAGCATCCGCGCCAGTTCTTCCGCGCGTTGCTTTTCGTCCAGGCGTTCGATCGCACTTTGGGTTACGCCATCACTGGCGGACTTGCTGACGCGGTAGTGCGCATGCCCTTGCGCGGCGACCTGCGGCAAGTGCGTCACGCACAGCGCCTGTCGTTTTTCTCCCAGCGCGCGCAGCTTCTGGCCGACGATCTCCGCAACCGCGCCGCCGATGCCCGAATCCACTTCGTCGAACACCATCGTCGGCACCGCATCCAAGCCAAGCGCGGCCACTTCGATGGCCAGCGAGATGCGCGACAACTCGCCGCCTGAAGCAACCTTGCGCAGTGCACGTGGTGGTTGCCCGACGTTGGCCGCGACCAGGAATTCCACGCGCTCGGCGCCGCTGGGATCGGGACGTTCGCCATCGTTGGGTTCGATCAGGATCTCGAAACGGCCGCCGCCCATGCCCAGTTCACCGATCAGGGTCGTGGTCGATTTCGACAACGAAGCAGCAGCCTCATGGCGCGCATCGCTGAGCTGTTTCGACGCCGATTTCCATGCGTTGCTTGCGGCTGCAATGTCCGTGTCGAGCCTCAGCACGCGCTCGCCTGCGTCGCGCAATGACTCCAGTTGCAGCGCGATCGATTCACGTTGTCCCGCAAGCTCGCCAGGCGTGACGCGGTGCTTGCGGGCGAGGTCGTGGATGCGCGTCAATCGCCTTTCCAGTTCGTCGAGTTGCGAAGGATCGATGTCGAGATCGTCGCGGATGCGTTCGAGCAGCGTCAACGCCTCGTCGAGCTGGATTGCGGCCGAATCGAGCATGTCGTCGATCTCGTTCAAGCGCGGTTCGTGTTCGGCCGCGCGCTGCAACTCGCCGCGGGTCTGCTGCAATTGCGTGGTCAGCGATGGTGCCTCGTCGCCGGACAGGCGCGAGAACGCGGCATCACAGGCTGCGATCAACGCCGCCGAATGGGCGTGCCGCCGGTGCGCGGCGACGAGTTCGGCGATGGCGGCGGGTTCCAGGATTTCGCGTTGCAGTTCTTCGAGTTGATGCTCAAGCAACGCGATGCGTTCGGACACGTTGCCTTGTTTGGTCAGCAGCTCGCGTTCGCGCAGCAGTTCCTTCCATTGCGAAGCGTTGCCGCGCACGGTGTCGAGCAATGCGTCGTGCCGACCGAACGCATCCAGCAGTGCAAGCTGTGCCGGCCTCGAGAGCAGGGCTTGGTGCTGGTGCTGGCCGTGGATTTCAACCAGCAGGCCCGCCAGCTCGGCCAATTGCGACAGTGTCGCCGGGCGGCCGTTGATCCAAGCCTTCGATCCACCATCCGCGCGCAGGGTGCGGCGTAGCTGGCATTCGTCGCCGTCATCGAGTTCCTGTTCGCGCAGCCACGCGAGTGCTGCCGAGGCGTCTGCAAGCACGAATTGCGCATTCAGCTCGGCGCGCTCGGCGCCGTGACGCACCACGCCGCTGTCGGCGCGCAAGCCTGAAAGAAATCCGAGGGCGTCCACCAGCAGCGACTTGCCGGCGCCGGTTTCGCCGGAAATCACGGTCAGTCCGGGGCCGAAATCGAGTTCGGCGGCGCGGACTACGGCGAAATCCTTGATGGCGAGGTGGGTGAGCATGTGGCGGAGATTGTGAAGGGTAGAAGGGCGGACGGCCAAGCGGTGGCGATCGGATCGAATGCGCGCAAGTTCGGGCTTGACGATCCAGACGCTGTTGTAGGAGCGCACTTGGGCGCGACTGGCTTTACCGGTAACGCCTCATCGCACCCAGCTGCACTCCTACAAGGGCGTTCTCACCTTACGCTTGCACCCGGATGCCGCCGTGCTTATATCGATACCCATGAATCGCCCCCGTCATACCGACGACAAACCCCTCGACCCGCGCGCACGCCAGCTGCTGCGCACGTTGATCGCGCGGTACATCCGCGACGGCGAGCCGGTCGGGTCGCAGACGCTGGCGCGGCACGCGGGGCTGGATGTCAGTGCGGCGACCATTCGCAACATCCTCGGCGACCTGGAGGACATCGGCCTGCTCAGCGCGCCGCATACGTCGGCCGGACGGATACCGACGGCGCAGGGCTACCGCGTCTTCGTCGATACGCTGCTGCAGGTGAAACCGCTGGCCGAGGGAGAAGTCACGCGGCTGCGCAACGAGTTGCCGGCTGGGTCGGGCACGCAGCAACTTCTGGGCAGCGCCTCGGAATTGCTGTCGGCAATGACTCATTTCGTGGGCGTGGTCAGCGTGCCGCGGCGCGAGCAATTTGCGTTCAAGCACATCGATTTCGTGCCGCTGGATCCCAGCCGGGTAATGGCCATCCTGGTGTTTGCCGACAACGACGTGCAGAACCGGATCCTGCAAGTCCGCCGCGCCTATGAACCCGGCGAACTCGAGCGCGTCGCCAATTACCTCAATGCCCACTTCGCCGGCATCCCATTGGCGAACATCCGCGCCACGCTGGTGCACGAACTGAAATTCGCACGCAGCGAGATGGAAGTGTTGCTTGCCCGCACCGTCGAACTGGCCGAACAGGCGCTGACGCCGTTGCCGGTCGACGACGACATGCTGCTGGCCGGCCAGACGCGGCTGATGGGCCTGCAGGAGTTGTCGGACGTGGATCGGTTGCGTGAATTGTTCGAGGCCTTTGCCCGCAAGCGCGAGATCCTGCAACTGCTCGAACGCACGATCCATGCGCAGGGCGTGCGCATTTTCATCGGGGAGGAGACGGGCCTCGCGCCGCTGGAAGGCGTGTCACTGGTGACCGCGCCGTATATCGCGGGCGGGCGGGTGCTGGGTGTGCTTGGCGTCATCGGCCCGACCCGGATGGCGTACGACCGGGTGATCCCGGTAGTTCAGGCTGCAGCAGACGTGCTCGGCGCTGCGTTGGAGGCGCCGACTTGAACCCAGTAGTTTTTGCTCGTCATCCCGGCTTTCGCCGGGATGACGTCTTTCGAAAGCTTCCGACCATCCCCAGAAGCCATCAGTGGGCTTGAAACTGCTTCCATAGCCCGCATACGTTTCCGGGACGGCGCACGGAACACCCCCACGGAACCGGACATGACCAACGATCCCTTGCAAGACCCCGCCGTCGATACGGCCCTCGATATTGAGAACCCCCTCGCGGCCGAACTCGAAATCGCGCGCGCGGAGCTGGAGCAACTTCGTGCCGAGTCCTTGCGCGAGCGCGCTGAACTCGACAACCAGCGCAAGCGCTTGGCCCGCGATATCGAGAATGCGCGCAAATTCGCCAACGAGCGTTTGCTGGCCGACCTGCTGCCGGTCTTCGACAGTCTCGAAGCCGCGCTCGCCAGCGCCCCGCAAAACGACCCGTTGCGCGATGGTGCCGAGCTGACGCTGCGACAACTGCATCGCGTGGCCGAATCCAATGGGTTGGTCGAAGTCGCACCGGAGGCGGGCGACAGCTTCAATCCCGAGCAGCACCAAGCGGTGAGCGTGGTCGATGTCGAAGGCATTGCCCCGGGTGCGGTCGCGCAGGTTTTCCAGAAAGGCTACGTGCTCAACGAGCGCTTGCTGCGCCCGGCCATGGTCGTCGTTGCCAGGCACGACTGAACTTGCATGTACCGGGGCGGCTTGGGCCG
>JAJAYW010000146.1 GCA_026786005.1 Lysobacter sp.
ACACTGCTCATTTTGTTGTTTGTTGTTTTTTTTTTTTTTTTTAAATTTCTGCTGTGTTTGCACACAAAAACCCATCATTTGCCCCCCCATCGGGTTTTTTTTTACCCCCCCAACCCAGCCTACGCCCCTCCCCCGTAACAACGTCATCGGTCGCAATGACCTTTGCCGCATGCAACCCCCACCCATCCCCGCTTACGCTGTCCACCATGCTTGATGGAGT
The DNA here is from genome assembly GCA_026786005.1 of Lysobacter sp. Taxonomy (GTDB): domain Bacteria; phylum Pseudomonadota; class Gammaproteobacteria; order Xanthomonadales; family Xanthomonadaceae; genus JALYOU01. The sequence continues at coordinate 221 of JAJAYW010000146.1, forward strand.
TTTAGCCCCATGAACGAAGTCCGCCGTCGCGGCCCGATTGCCCGTTTCTTCATCGGCTTCTGGGATGCGATGAATTTCACCCGCCGGTTGTTCTTCAACCTGCTGTTCTTCTTCATCGTCGTCCTGCTCCTGCTGGCGATCGGAGCGGACGATCGCGCCCGGCCGTTGCTGGATCGCACCACGCTGGTGCTCGCGCCCGAAGGCCGCCTGGTCGAGCAGTACAGCAGCGATCCCGCCAGCCGCGCGCTGGCCAGGGCGTTCGGCGACAAGGAATCAGAGGAAGTGCAGCTGCGCGACCTGCTGCGCGCCATCGATGCCGCGGCAAAGGACAAGCGTGTCGAACGGGTGCTGCTGCGCGTGGACGGTCTGCAGCCGACCGGTTACGCCTCGCTACGCGAAGTCGCATCGGCACTGGCGCGGTTGCGCGCGTCGGGAAAGCAGGTCGTGTCCTTCGCCAACGCGCTTGACCAGCACCAATACCTGTTGGCTGCGCAGGCCAACGAGGTCTACCTCGATCCGATGGGCGGCATGGTGCTCGAAGGCCTCGACCGATATCGCCAGTACTACCGCGAAGGCCTGCAGGACAAACTCGGCGTCGACGTGCATCTGTTCAAGGTTGGCGAATACAAATCCGCGGCCGAGCCGTACGTGCTCGACAACGCATCGCCCGAAGCCAAGGAAGCTGACCTGTTCTGGATGAACGACGTGTGGCAGCGTTACCTCGGCGACATCGCCAGGGTGCGCAAGGTCACGCCGCAACAGCTGGCCGCCGGCATCGACACCATGCCGGAAGGCATCGCCGCCGCTGGTGGTGATCTTGCGCGTTATGCGCTGCAGCAGAAACTGATCGACGGCATGAAGACGCAGGAGGAGGTCGAGGACCTGCTCGCGCAGCGCGGCGTCGCCGACGAGGATGCCGAAGGCGGTTTCCGCCACATCGATCTCGAGAGCTATCTCAAGCACGTCGACGGTGCCATCGCCGCCGCCGATCCACGCCCGCAAGTCGCGGTGGTGGTGGCCGAAGGGGAGATCACCGGCGGCGAGCAACCGCCGGGCACTGTCGGCGGTGAATCGACGGCGGCGTTGCTGCGCGCCGCGCGCGATGACGACAACGTCAAGGCACTGGTGCTGCGCGTGGATTCGCCCGGTGGCGAAGTGTTCGCGTCGGAACAGATCCGTCGCGAAGTCGCCGCGCTCAAAGCCGCCGGCAAGCCCGTGGTCGTGTCGATGGGCGACCTGGCCGCCTCGGGCGGCTACTGGATCGCGATGAACGCCGATCGCATCTACGCCGATCCGTCGACCATCACCGGCTCCATCGGCATCTTCGGCCTGATTCCCAATTTCACCCGCAGCCTCGACAAGATCGGCGTGCACACCGATGGCGTCGGCACCACGCGCTTCGCCGGCGCGTTCGACGTCACCCGACCGCTGGATCCGGGCGTGGGCCAGGTGATCCAGTCGGTGATCGACAAGGGCTACCGCGATTTCACCGGCAGGGTCGCCAGCGCGCGCCACCAGTCGGTCGAGCAGATCGACCAGATCGCACGCGGCCGCGTCTGGAGCGGCGCGCAGGCGAAGGAGCGCGGGCTGGTGGATGCGTTCGGCGGCATGGAACAGGCTGTCGCCGACGTCGCCAAGCGCGCCAAGCTCGGCAAGCCCGATGCGTATCGCGTGCGCTACATGGAAAAGACCGCGACGCCGTTCGAGCGTTTCTTCACCGGGTTTGTGGAAAGCCGCATCGGTGCGAAGTGGTTGCGTGAGTCCGGCTTCGCGCAGGAGCTGCTGGCAAGCGCGTTGCCGCAAGCCGTCGACGAGTTGCGTTTCATTGCCAATGCAGTGAAGCCGGGTCCGGGGATGCGGGTGAAAACATTGGCGTACTGCTTCTGCGGGTTTTGATCGCAGTCGTCATCGATGAATCAAAAAAGCCCGGCTAAAGCCAGGCTTTTTTTGGTGCGATGCGGTTTACAGAAATAGTAAGACCACTCATTGATTCGCATGCTCTTTCGATCAAATCGAGAACAAACAAAACCCAGCCGTCATCCCGGCGGCTTCCAACGGCGAAGCTGGTCAAGCCAACTAGCCGTCATCCCGGCGGTTTCCAACAGCGAAGCTGGTCAAGCCGGGATCCAACTCCCCGCGACCTGAAAGCTGGTCCCGGCAGTTCAAGATTCTTTTTTTGACTCCGGCTTCACTCGCAAGCTATGCGCTGGAAAATCTGCCAACGAATCTCCCTGCAAAAAACTCGAGATCTCACCCACCCGTCTTCGCGTCGATCTCCGCCTGCTGCTTGCTCGCCGCATCCTGCATCGCCTTCTCGACCGCCTTCGCCTTGTCGATTGGCTGCTGGATCGCGTCGCGCAGTTCAGTGTGCTGCGCTTGCGGTTCGGGTGGCTGGTCCGTCGGCGGCGGTGCAGGTTTGCTGCAGGCGCTTGCGCCGAACATTGCGACGAGTCCAAGTGAGCAGATCGCGGCATGGCGTATCGACATGGGCATCGCGGTGTCTCCGGAAGAACGTGGCGCTATGCTAGCCGAACGCAACGATGCGGGACGATGATGAGCACACAGCGCTGGCGACTGGAAGGGCAACTCGCGCTGGTGACCGGCGCCAGCGCAGGCATCGGCCGCGCCATCGCGCGTGAGCTGTTGTTGCTGGGGGCCGATGTGCTGATGGTCGCGCGCGATGCGGCATTGCTGGAACGCCAGCGCATGGAACTGGAAGAGGAATTCCCCGATTGCACCGTCGCGGCCTTCGCTGCGGATGTCATCGACGACGAGCAGCGCCACGAAATCCTCGACTGGGTCGAAGACCACGGCGATGGCCTCAACATCCTGGTCAACAACGCCGGCGGCAATCTCGGAAAGGCCGCGGTGGACTACAACGAAAACGAGTGGCGCGAGATCTTCGAGGCCAACGTGTTCAGCGCCTTCGAGCTGTCGCGCTACGCGTATCCGCTGCTGACCAAACATGCGGTGTCGAGCATCGTCAATGTCGGCAGCGTGTCGGGTCTGATCCATGTGCGTTCGGGCGCACCGTATGGAATGAGCAAGGCGGCGATGCACCAGATGACCCGCAACCTGGCCTGCGAATGGGCCGAGGACGGCATCCGCGTCAACGCCGTCGCGCCGTGGTACATCCGCACGCGGCGCACGTCCGACAAGCTGGCCGATCCCGACTACCTGGATGAAGTGCTGCAACGCACGCCGATGGGCCGCGTCGGCGAGCCGGAGGAAGTCGCCGCCGCCGTTGCCTTCCTGTGCATGCCCGCGGCCAGTTACATCACCGGCGAATGCATCGCGGTGGATGGCGGGTTCTTGCGTTACGGGTTTTGATGTGTAGAGCGGAACTTGCTCCGCTGCTCTCCGCGACGCGCGACGTAAAAGCAGCGGAGCAAGCTCAGCCATACAAGACACTCGACACGGCCACTGCACGCAATTTCCAGGTCTCTCATCACTGGGGCCGCGCTACGTGCCCCGCATGCGCAGCGTCAATCCCTTGAGGAAATTACGAAGCAGCTGATCGCCGCACAGACGGAAGTTCTTGTGGTCGGGTTGGCGAAACAACGCGGACAGTTCAGGCCTGGAGACCGGAAAGCCGGCGTCCTCGAAAACCTGGTGCATGTCCAGGTCCTTGAGTTCGAACGCGACACGCAGCTTCTTCAGCACCACGTTGTTGGTGATGCGCTTCTCCACCGGTCGCGGCGGCAGGCTCTCGTCCTTGCCGCGGTAGTAAAACACCAGTCCATTGAGGAAACGCGCGAGCACCGCGTCGCTGCATTCGGCGTAGCCCTCGTCCTCGTCCTTCTTCAGGAAGGCCTGCACGTCGGCTTGCTCGATGTTGAAATCCGCATCGGCCAGCTTGATGATGTCGATGACCCTGTTGTCGCCGAGATCGAGCATGTAGCGGATGCTGCGCAGTACGTCGTTGTTGATCATTGTCTGTTCCGTTGATGGCGCTGTTGCAAACGCTTTCGATCAAGCGGCTTTCAATCAAGCGGCTTTCAATCAAGCGACTTTCAATCAGGCGTAAAGCCGCTCATCGGCTCGGCTCAATGGACCCTTCTGAGAACCTCTGCTTCTGGCGGAAAACGGAGATCGGAAACCGGGAGCGTTACTTGCCGCAGGTGCTCTCGCGCAGCAATCGATCGATGCGTTCGTATTCGATCTTGTTGGCTTCGGCATTTTCGCCGCGGCCGAACTTCCACGCGGCTTCAACCTGCTTGCGGCGCTGCGTCCAGCTCGCGCAAATCGCGCCGTCGGCAACGCGATCGCATTGGTCGGTGACCATCTGACAGGCTTCACCGGCGCCCATGTCCGCGCTGCCGTTGATGCCGGTGGTGTTCAAGCGCACGCAACGTGGCGCTGGCGTGCCGAGATCGCTCAGGTAGCTATCGTTGTCATAGGTGTTGCAGCGGAACAATTCCGGCGGTGGCAGGCGGTCCGCATCGGCGATGACGGGCGTTGCCGGCGTGGTGGCAGCGACGGCCGCTGCGGGCGCGGGCGTCGGTCGGGACACCGGCCGCACGGGGACTACGGGAACGTAGGCCGGTG
>JAJAYW010000147.1 GCA_026786005.1 Lysobacter sp.
CCATCGGTGTCCAGAAGATGCCAGGCGCCACGGTCATGACGCGGATACCGAATCGCGACAGTTCGCGCGCCATTGGCAGCGTCATGGCGACCACGCCGCCTTTCGATGCCGAATACGCGGCCTGTCCGATCTGGCCCTCGTAGGCCGCGACCGATGCGGTGTTGACGATGACGCCCCGCTCACCGTCCTCGCCCGGTTCGTTGTGTTGCATCAGCGCCGCCGCGGCCTTGGCCACGTTGAAACTACCGATCAGGTTCACCATCACCGTGCCTGCGAAGTTCTTCAACGGCATCGCACCATCGCGTCCGAGTACGCGACCTGCACCGAGGATGCCGGCGCAATTGATCGCAACGTTCAATCCGCCCAGGAATGCCTTCGCCGCATCGACGTTGGCGACCACGCTGTCTTCGTTGGTGACGTCGGTCTTGAAGTAACGGGCATTGCCTTCGCCGAGTCCGGCAACCGCCGCTGCGCTCTTGTCGTCGTTGACATCGAACAGCGCGACCTTGCCGCCAGTGCGGACCAGGTGCTGGGCGACGGCGAGGCCAAGGCCGGAAACGCCACCGGTGACGATGGCGCGGACGCTGTTGAGTTGCATGGGAAACCCCGTGGATGGAAGCCGCGCATTTTACCCGGTGGGATGACGCTCCTACGACCGAAGGAAGTCCCCGCGGGACAAGGGCAGGAGGTAGAACGTATTGCAGCCGCCGTGGCCGGTATCACCCATCGAGGCATCGATGCGGCGGAAGCCGGTGCGCTCGTAGAGTTTCATGGCGGCGTCCATGCCGCCCAGGGTTTCCAGATAACAACGCTCGAAGCCGATACGACGTGCGGCATCGAGGCAGTGCGTCATCAGCGCCGCGCCTGCGCCGAGCCCGCGCAGTTCAGGCAGGAAATACATCTTGCGCAGCTCGCAAGTGTCCGGGTCACCTGCAACCAGCGGCGCGACACCGCCACCGCCCTTGACGACGCCGTCGTGTTCGACCACGAAATACGCAGCGCGCGGCGTGGCATACGCCTGGCTGATCCAGTCCACTTCCGGATCATTGATGGCGAAGCCGTCGCCGATCGCACCGAATTCCGGCATGACGCGGCGGATGATGGCGGCGACGGCGGGATCGTCGGCCGCGATGATCGGCCTGATCAGGAAATGTCCATTCGAGTCAGGCATGCGCGGCGGTATCGCGGATCTGTTCGAGGCGGATCGCGAATTCATCGGCGCTGAGTCCCGGCGCGAACAGGAAGCCTTGCCCGATCGGCACGCCCAACTGCAACAGGAACTGACGCTGCAACTCCGACTCGACGCCTTCGGCAACCAGCCCCAGGTTCAAGCTGCTGGCGATGGCGGACACGGCGCGGCACACCGCCACATCCGAGGGATTTCCCGGTACGCCGGAGACGAACAGCTGACTGAGCTTGAGGCCGTGGATCGGCAGGCGTCGCAGGTAATTCAACGCACTGTAGCCTTCGCCAAAATCGTCGATGGTCAATACCACGCCGAGCGCGCGCAGTGCCTCCAGCGCCTTGATCGTGTCGGGCGCATCCTCGATCAGGACGCGCTCGGTGAATTCGAGTTCGAGCGCCGATCCGGGCAATGCGAATTCTTCCAACGCTTCGCGGACGCGGCGCACCAGGTCTTCGGCCAGGAATTGCCGGTACGACACGTTCACCGCGACCCGCACGATGCCGTGGCCTTGCCGTCGCCATGCATCGACCTGCTTGCACGCTTCCCGCAGCACCCAGGCGCCGATACGGACGATGTCGCCGGTGGTTTCGGCGTGACTGATGAAGATGTCAGGACGCAGCTCGCCTAGTTGATGGCTTTCCCAGCGAATCAGCGCTTCAGCTGCAACGATGCGGCCATCGCGCAGATCGACTTGCGGCTGGTACACCAAGTGGAATTCACCGTTGTCGGCAGCGCGTCGCAGTTGTGTCTCGATCTGCAGCCGGTCCTGTTGCCGCTGCGCCAGATCCGGGGTGAATGCCTGCCAGCCATTGCGCATGCGGCGCTTGCTGTCATACATCGCCGCGTCCGCGTTCTGGATCAGTTGCTGCGGACGCGTGCCGTCGTCTGGCGTGCGCGCGATGCCGATGCTGGCGGTGATCGCGAATTCGTCGTCGGCAAACAGGAAGCTTTCCGCGAAGGCGCGCAGCACCCGCTCCGCCAGGCGCTGCGGACGCGCGGGGTCGTCGCCGATCGGGCAGACCGCCAGGAACTCGTCGCCGCCGAAACGTGCAATCAGGCCTTCGCCGGAAATCGCGCCGTGGATGCGCTGCGCGGCAGTGATCAGCAGCTCGTCGCCGGCTGCGTGGCCGAGCACGTCGTTGATGGTCTTGAAGCGGTCCAGGTCGATGTACAACACCGCAACGTCGGCACGCGAGGGATCGGCGAGCATGGCGTCGAGTTGCTCGAGCAGCGCGTCGCGGTTCATCAGTCCAGTCAGCGGGTCGGTGCGGGCCTGGACCCGCAGCACGTCCTCGGTCTGTTTGCGTTCGGTGATGTCCTGCATGGTGCCGGTGATGCGCGTCGCGGGGTCACTTGTATCGCCCTGGCCGATCACGCGGATCCAGAAACCGTGGCCATTGGCGCGGATACCCTGCAATTCCAGCGCGAAACCTCCCGCGTCCGCGCTGAGGCCATCGATGGCCGCATGCAATCGTTTTTGATCCGGTTCCAGCAGGCAGCCCAGCATTTGCTCCAGCGTGGTCGGCGCATGCACCTGGCCAAGAATACGCAGGGCTTCGTCGGTCAGATGCAGCTTGCTGCGCCCTGCATCCCATTCCCAGCCGCCGATATGCGCAAGTGATTGCACGCGATCGAACAAGGCGTTGTCGCGTTTGAGCGAAGTCACGTCGCTGAACATGGCGAAGACGTGATCGGCCTGATCGCAATCGGGCGAAAACACCGGCACGTTGTCGACGGAGATCCAGGTCATGCGACTGGAGGGCTTGTGATACAGCCCGATCAAGGTGTTGCCGATCGCCTGCCCGGTGTGCAGTGCACGCGCGGTGGGCCAGGCATCGGCGCCCATGGGATGCCCGTCTTCGTCAACGATGGTCCACTCACTGCCACGCAGCAAACCCGGGATGCTCTTCGCGCTGTTGATGCCCAGCATGCGGTGCGCAGAGGGATTGGCCGAGACTACGTCGAGATTGCGATCGAACAGGATCACGCCCTTGTCGATGGATTCCATCAGCAGCCGATAGCGCGACTCCGCGTGCCAGCGCGCACTCAGGTCACGCGCGACGGCGACGATGCGCTGTTTTCCATCCTGAATGAAACCGGCGGAGTGCACCTCGACCGGGAAGCGGGTGCCATCGCCGCGCTTGTTGGTCACCTCGATGACATAGGTTTCGCCGCGATTGAGCGTTTCCCAGACGGGCGCCAGGTGATCCTGCGGCAGATCGGGATTCAAACGTTCGATCGGCTGGCCGACGATCTGTTCACGCGGCAACTTGTACGCGGCCATGCCGGCCTTGTTGAGGTCGAGCACGATGCCGGTTTCATCCAGCACGCTGACCGGATCCGGCACGGCATCGAACAACGCGCGGTAGCGTTGCTGCGCGGAAGCGGCGGAGGTTTTGGCATCGCGCAACGCATCGCGTGCGCGTGAGAGCAGGGCGCGAATCGGCGCGGTCAAGGTCGGATCTTCGCAAGCGCGCTCCAGCGCCTCCAGCGTGGCCAGTGCCCCGTGACTGGAGGCACGATGGGAACGATCCGTCGGCGGCGTCGCGGTCATTTCGTGGCGAGCGCCCTGCCAACCTTGCTGCCGGACTCGCGCCCCAGCAGCGTGGCAAGCCAGCGCCCGGCCTCGGCCAGCGCATCGAGATCGACACCGGTGCGGATGCCCATCCCGTGCAGCATGTAGACCACATCCTCGCTGGCGACGTTGCCGCTTGCGCCTTTCGCGTACGGACAGCCGCCGGTGCCGCTGACGGCCGAATCGATGACGGCGACGCCTTCTTCCAGGCACGCAAGGATGTTGGCCAGGGCTTGGCCATAGGTGTCGTGGAAATGGATCGCCAGCGCCGGCATCGGCACTTCGCCGGCGACGGCTTTCAACATCGCGCGCGCTTTCTCCGGCGTGCCGACGCCGATAGTGTCGCCCAGCGAGATTTCGTAGCAGCCGAGCGCATGCAGGCGTTTGGCGACGCGGACCACGTCGTCGACCGGCACGTGGCCCTGGTATGGACACCCGAGTACGGTCGAGACATAACCGCGCACGGCGACCCCGTCTGCCTTGGCGCGTTGCAGTACCGGGAGGAAGCGTTCGATCGATTCATCGATCGAGGCATTGATGTTTTTCTGGTTGAACGCTTCCGACGCCGCCGTGAATACCGCGATTTCTTCTGCGCCCACCGCGCGGGCGCGGTCGTAACCCTGCTCGTTGGGCACCAGCACTGGATAGCGCACGCCGGGTTTGCGGGCGATGCCGGCAAACACCTCGGCGGCATCGGCCAACTGCGGCACCCATTTCGGGCTGACAAAACTGGTCGCCTCGACCGTCTGCATGCCGGTGGCCGACAAGCGATCGATCAACGCGATCTTGTCGGCGGTGGTGATGGAAGCTTTCTCGTTCTGCAAGCCGTCGCGTGGGCCGACCTCGACGATGCGCACGGCGTCGGGCATGGCCATCTCAGGTCTCCAGCGTGACCAAAGTCGCATCGCCATCGACAACGTCGCCGGCGAGCGCACGCACCTCAGCCACGATACCGGCGCGTGGTGATTTCAAACTCAGTTCCATTTTCATCGCCTCCATCACCAGCATCTCCTGGCCTTCGATGACCACATCACCTGCCGCTACTTTCACCAGCACGATGCGGCCGGGCATCGGCGACATGACGCGATGGCCGCTGCCGCCAGCATCGATTTGCTCGAAACGGTAAAGCGCAAGCGGCTCCAGGCGCAGGCGTTGCATGCCGTCGTGGATGTCCAATGTGGTCACGCCCCCTGCAACCGAATAGCGTCGGCCTTCCCCCTCAAAACGGGCACTGAGCACTTCATCGGTCATGCGCGCGCCGCAGACCGCGACCGTCCGTCCGCCGTGTTCGATGCGATAGGCGCCGTCGCTGCCGTGTGCGGTCAGTTCAAACCTGTGGTCGCGATGCTGGAATACGAGCGTGCGGCCCCCGGCGTGGCCAAGCCGCCAGCCATCACTGATGGCCCAGGGCGAGTCGGGTTCGCTGGAATGCGCGGCAAGTTCCCGCTGGACATGTTCCTGTTGCAGCAATTGCGCGACGGTGGCTGCGACCAGCAAATCATGGTCCGCCGATTGGGCCGGCATGAACTCATAGAGGTGGCGATCGAGGTAGCCGGTGTCGATGGTGCCGGCGACGATGGCAGGGTGCCGCACCAGTGCCTCGAGGAATTCGATGTTGGATTTCGGGCCGCTGACCTCGCATTGCGCCAGCGCTTCGCGCATCCGCGCCAGTGCGCGCGAACGGTCTTCATCCCAGACGATCAGCTTGGCGATCATTGGATCGTAGAAGATGCTGACGACATCGCCTTCGACCACACCCGAATCGACTCGCACATGCGGAGAAGGCGAGGGCAGACGCAGGCGCAGGAGCTTGCCGGAGCCGGGCAGGAAGCCGGCTTCCGGATCTTCGGCATACAACCGCACTTCAATGGCGTGTCCGTTCCGGGCGATTTGATCTTGTTGCTGCGGCAACGACTCGCCCGCGGCGACGCGCAGTTGCCATTCGACCAAGTCGAGCCCGGTGGTCAGTTCGGTCACGGGATGTTCGACCTGCAGGCGGGTGTTGATCTCCATGAAATAGAACGCGCTTTCAACCCCGGGGCCATCGGCGCCGACGATGAATTCCACGGTGCCCGCGTTGACGTAATTGATCGCACGGCCGGCTTCGACGGCGGCCTGTCCCATCGCTGCACGCATCGGCGGCGAGAGCAAGGTCGACGGCGATTCTTCCAGCACCTTCTGGTAGCGGCGCTGCGCCGAGCATTCGCGTTCGTTGAGATGGATCACGTTGCCATGGTCGTCGCCGAAGATCTGGATTTCGATATGACGCGGTTTGTCGATGTAACGCTCCAGCAACACCCGGTCGCGGCCGAATGCGTTTTTAGCCTCGCGCTGGCAGCTCTCCAGGTGGGCGGCGAACCCGTCCGTGTCGTGCACGATGCGCATGCCTTTGCCGCCGCCGCCGTGTGCCGCCTTGATCATCAACGGGTAACCGATGCGATCGGCTTCGGCGTGGAGGTGCGCGCCGTCCTGGTTCTCGCCGGTATAGCCCGGCACCACCGGCACACCGGCTGCCTGCATCAAGTCCTTGGCGCCAGCCTTGCTGCCCATCTTGCGCATCGAATGCGCCTTGGGGCCGATGAAGATGATGCCTGCTGCTTCGACTGCTTCGGCGAAATCGGCGTTCTCGCTGAGAAAGCCATAACCGGGGTGGATGGCCTGCGCCCCTGAACGCCTGGCAACATCGAGGATGGCATCGCCACGCAGATAACTGTCCTGCGGCCGCGGCCCGCCAATCGGGTAAGCCTCGTCCGCCTGGCGTACGTGCTGCGCATCTGTATCGGCTTCGGAGAACACTGCGACCGTGCGAATGCCGAGCTTGCGCGCGGTACGGATCACACGGCAGGCGATCTCGCCACGATTGGCGATGAGGATTTTGGAGAACATGCGTTTAGCCCTCCCCTTCAAGGGGAGGGTTGGGTGGGGATGGTGTAACCCGGTCACGCAAAGTTTGCAGGATCAATTCCAGTACTCCATCCATATTCTCAAAAATGTCGTTGTTCCAGAACCTCAACACCGCGAACCCAGCTTTCTCGAGAATAGCGGTTCGTCGCGCATCGTAATTTCCCGCACCTGCATGTTGGCCGCCATCGAGTCCGACAACCAGCTTTCGTTCAAGGCACGCAAAATCGAGGATGTAATCAGCGAACGGGTGCTGCCTGCGGAACTTGCAGTTGTCGAGTTGCCTGCCACGCAAATGACGCCGGAGCCTGCCCTCGGCATCGGTCGGAGAGTTTCGAAGTTTGCGTTGAAGTCTGGCATTGAGAATTTTTTGATTGGTTTGACCTTGCATGCTCACTTCCTTGTGATTTGCGGCTAACACCATCCCCAACCAACCCTCCCCTTGAAGGGGAGGGCTTTAGAGCACTATTCCGGTACGTGGCAAACCGCCTCGATGTCATGGCCATCGGGATCCAGCACGAACGCGCCGTAGTAGCCGGGGTGGTAGATCGGGCGCAATCCGGGCGCGCCATTGTCGGTGGCGCCGACGGCCAGTGCAGCGGCATGAAAAGCGTCCACGTCGGCGCGCGTCGCAGCAACCAGCGCGATATGCAGGCCGCCGCGCGTGGTTTCGCCATTGCCGAACCAGAACGACGGCTTTCGATCCTTGCCGAAGCCGGCGTGACGCGAATCGGTGCCGGTCATGTCCGGGGTTATTTCCATCAACAACCCATATCCCAGTGGCGCCAGTGCCTTCGTATAGAACGCCTTGCTGCGCTCGAAATCGGAAACCTTGAAGCCGACGTGGTCGATCATGTTGATTCCTGGGTGATCCAGTTGGGGGAGCGTTTGTCTAGGAAAGCAGCCAGGCCTTCCTGCCCTTCGGCCGAAACCCGCAGGCGTGCGATCAGGGCCGCGTTGTCGGTGTCCTGCGCATCGCGATCGGCACTGGCGGCGACGCTGCGCACCAACGCCTTCGCACTGCCGGCAGCGATCGGCCCGGCCTTGAGCAGCAGGTCGATCTGCCGTTGAACGGCTGAATCGAGTTGTTCGGCGACGACGACTTCATGCACCAGGCCGAGCCGCAACGCGGTGGCGGCGTCGAACATCTCGGCGGTGGCAAACCAGCGTCGCGCCTGCCGGGCGCCGATCGCAGCGACCACATACGGCGAAATCACCGCAGGCAGCAGCCCGAGTTTTGCTTCGGTCAAACCGAATTTCGCCCCGGTCGCGGCGATGGCAATATCGCAACAGGCCACCAGACCAACGCCGCCACCGAATGCCGCCCCCTGCACGCGGGCGATGGTCGGCTTGGGCAGTTCGTCCAGGGTGCGCATCAGGCGGGCTAGGGCGAGGGCGTCGCTGCGGTTTTCGGTTTCACCGGCGGCAGCCATGCCGCGCATCCAGTTGAGATCGGCGCCAGCCGAAAATGAAGATCCCGCGCCCTCCAACACCACGACGCGCACGTCGGGGTCGCTGCTCAAGTCTGCCAACGCTTCGGTCAGCGCTGTAATCAGGTTGGCATCGAAGGCGTTGTGGACCTCCGACCGGTTCAAGCGCATGCGAGCGACCGGGCCAGTGCGTTCGGTCAATAACGAATCGGACATGCCAAGGGTGCTCGAAAGATGAATGCGCATGATAGCCGGTGCCCTTTGGCGGCTTCCGTGGATGGACCGGGCGGCCGATGCTAGAATGAGAATAATTCTTATTTGCGAGAATTTATGCTGCTCTCGGACCTGCCTTATCGCACGGCGGCCACGGTCGAAACGGTGGAGGATCGCGCGCCAAACGACGGCATTGCGCGGCGACTACGCGAACTGGGCTTCGTCGCAGGTGAACCCGTGCAGGTCATGGCCGCGGGTCCGGTCGGCGCAGAGCCGCTGCTGGTCCAGATCGGTTGCACGCGGTTTGCGTTGCGACGCTCGGAAGCTGCGCGCGTGCGTGTGCATGCCAACGGTGCCGGACACCCATGAGCACGCAGCCGCTCATCCTGAGCCTGTCGAAGGACGCGCCACTGCGACTTGCCCTGGTTGGCAACCCCAACAGCGGCAAGACAGCGCTGTTCAACCTGCTGACCGGTAGCCGCCAGAAAGTCGCCAACTACGCCGGTGTCACCGTCGAGCGCAAGGAAGGCCGTTTCACTGCACCGTCGGGACGCCACTACGCGCTGCTGGATCTGCCTGGCGCCTACAGCCTGCATGCGGCGAGCTTGGACGAAGCCGTCGCGCGCGATGTCTGCCGCGGCTTCTATCCGGGCGAACCGGCGCCGGATGTGCTGGTCTGCGTGGTCGATGCGACCAATCTTCGACTGCACCTGCGCTTCGCGCTGGAGCTGCGGCAACTCGGCAAACCGATGCTGGTCGCGTTGAACATGGCGGATGCGGCGCGCAAGCGCGGCATCGTGATCGATGTCGATGCGCTGCAACGCGAACTCGGCGTGCCGGTGGTCGAAACCGTCGCGGTGCGACATGACGGTGCGCGCGCATTGATCGAACGGATCGATGCACTCGCGATCGCACCACATCCACCACGGAAGATGCTGTCTGCAAGCGAGGCTGTTGAAGTGGATGCGCTGCACGCGGAAACACGTCGCCTACTGGCTGTCGCAGTCACGGTGCCGCGGCGTACCGCTTCCATCGACGACGCACTGGATCGTTGGCTGCTGCATCCCGTCGCCGGCCTGCTGACGCTTGCCCTGGTGATGTTCCTGATCTTCCAGGCGGTGTACGCGTGGGCGACACCGATGATGGATGGGATCGAAACGGTCACCGTCGCACTGGGCGGATGGGTTGGGGATGTCATGCCGGACGGGCCGCTGCGCAGCCTGTTGGTCGATGGCATCATCGCCGGCGTCGGCGGGGTCATCGTGTTCCTGCCGCAGATCCTGATCCTGTTCGCTTTCATCCTGGCGCTGGAAGAATCCGGTTACCTGCCGCGCGCGGCCTTCCTGCTCGACAAGCTGATGTTTTCGGCCGGTCTGTCAGGGCGCTCGTTCATTCCGCTGTTGTCGAGTTTCGCCTGCGCCATCCCCGGGATCATGGCGACGCGCTCCATCCAGGATCCGCGCGATCGCCTCGCCACGATCATGGTGGCGCCGTTGATGACCTGCTCGGCGCGCTTGCCGGTCTATGCCCTGCTGATCGGCGCCTTCATTCCCAGGCAACAGGTGCTGGGGATCCTCAACCTGCAGGGACTGGTGCTGTTCGGGCTGTACCTGGCCGGCATCGTCAGCGCGCTGATCGTGTCGTGGGTGATGAAGCGCTGGCGACACGATCGCAGCGAACATGTCTTGCTGCTGGAGCTGCCGTCGTATCGCATGCCGCATCCACGCGATCTGCTGATCGGATTGTGGGAGCGCGCGATGATTTTCCTCAAGCGGGTCGGCGGCATCATCCTCGCACTGACGGTCCTGCTGTGGTTCCTGCTGTCGTTTCCGGCGCCACCAGACGGCTATACCGGCGCGGCCATCGATTACAGCTTCGCCGGCCGCATCGGTCATGCGATGACGGCGGTCTTCGCCCCGATCGGCTTCAACTGGCAGATCTGCATCGCACTGATCCCCGGCATGGCGGCGCGTGAGGTAGCGGTGTCGTCACTGGCCACTGTCTACGCGTTGTCGGCCGTCGACGACGCCGCGGCTGCCGATGCACTGACACCGATCATTGCCAATGGATGGTCATTGGCGACGGCCTTGTCGCTGCTGGTGTGGTTCATCTATGCGCCGCAATGCCTGTCGACGCTGGCGACGATCAAGCGCGAAACCAATTCCTGGCGGCAGACTGCAATCGCGACCGGCTATCTTTTTGCACTGGCGTACCTGGCATCGTTGCTCACGTTCCAGGTTGCGAGCGCATTGTCATGAACGCATCGCTGGCGCTCCAATATGTCGTCATCGCGCTGGCAGTCATGGTCAGTGCGGTGGTCGTCATGCAAAAACAGTGGCCGAATGCGGCGCGACGCCTGCGCATCGCACTCGCGCTGCCGCTGTTACGCGCGGGACGCCCTGCCATGCTTCAGATGATCGGGCGGGGCATTGCGCCGGCCGCGCGCGTTGAAGCGGGCACATGCGGTGGTTGCAACGGTTGCGGCAGCGACGACAACCCGCCGACTAAACCAGCGGGGTGACACTTGCACGATGTAGGGTGGGCCTCGTCCCACCATTGGGTTGGCTACAGGATCAATGCCTGTTCTTGCCGTTGCCTGACGGCTTCGCGCCGATGCGCTCGAACACTTCGACGGCGAGCGTGAAGGTCCGTTGGTCGTTGGGATTCAGGGCGCCAACACCCACGACCTGACGCGTCACTTCCTCGCCGCGTTCGTTGCGGATCGAAACCACCACGGAATACTCCCACGGCGGACTATCAGCAGGCTGACGGATCGTGCCTTCGACACGCAGCGGCGTGACGTTGGGCACGGCACGCTGCACGATCGCCGAGTCGAAGCGAAGGTGTCCGCGACACCCTGGACAGACGCTTGCGCTGTCCAGGATGGTCGCCTTGCAGTGCGGGCAAGTGCGCGTTGCGCCTGTTGTTCCCGGGCGTGCCGCGGTGTTCATGACGTCGAGCCGTTCTCCGCGCCATTGCCATTGCCATTTCCGCTTCCGGTGGACTTGGTGGATGCCGACGGCTTGTCGTCCCAGCCGAACTCGACGTTGCCGCGCATGCGCGAACCTGCGGCTACTGTCAGCGAGCCGGCTTTCAGGTCGCCGATCATCACACCGGAATCCATCAGTTCAACGCGCGTAGCCGAATCGATATTGCCTTCGAGCTCGCCGGCGATGATGACTTTCTTGGCGCGGACTTCACCGTTGACCTTGGCGCCCTGTTCGATGGTGAGATCGCCTTGCACATTGACGTCACCCTTAAACTTGCCAGCGATGCGGACATGGCCTGCACCCTCGATCTTGCCTTCGATGGTCAGGTCGGCAGCGATCAGCGATTCCTTGGCTTCGCGCTCGGTCGATTGCCGGGGTGCGGGCTGGCTGGCTGAATAACTGGGTGTCGCGGGAGCCTCGCGAACCGGGGCTGGGGTGGGTTCTGGAGCGAAGGGAACGGGTTCTTTCTTCGCGGGACTCTGTTGATTGAAGATGGCCATGTTGCACTTCCTCACGTGATTTCGGACAGACGACGGGGGTCGTCACAGGAGCCTAACACGCGAGAATTTCGACCGAGTTGACACAGCGCACCAAATGCATTCAGGCAATTGCAAAGCGATTGGAAGCTATTGAAATAGCTCATGCAACGCACATTTTTAGCTGACTGGCAGGTGAATCCTGCACTACATCCTGAACACGCCGAAATTCGATTTCACGATCGGCGCATTCAGCGCAGCCGATAACGCCAGACCCAGGACACGCCGTGTATCCGCCGGATCAATGATGCCGTCGTCCCACAGCCGCGCCGTGGCGTAATAGGGATTGCCTTGGGATTCGTACTGATCGCGGATCGGCGATTTGAATGCTTCTTCCTCCTCAGCCGACCAGGATTTTCCCGACAGCTCGATGCCGTCACGCTTGACCGTCGCCAGCACGCTCGCCGCCTGTTCGCCACCCATCACGCTGATGCGCGCATTCGGCCACATCCATAGGAAACGTGCGCCGTACGCGCGGCCGCACATGGCGTAATTGCCGGCGCCGAAACTTCCGCCGATTACCACGCTGAACTTCGGCACATGCGAGCAGGCGACCGCCGTGACCATCTTCGCGCCGTCCTTGGCGATGCCGGCGTTCTCGTATTTCCTGCCGACCATGAAGCCGGTGATGTTCTGCAGGAACACCAACGGAATGTCGCGCTGGTTGCACAACTCGATGAAGTGCGCACCCTTGAGCGCGCATTCGGAAAACAGGATGCCGTTGTTGGCGATGATGCCTACCGGATAGCCATGGATGTGCGCGAAGCCGCAGACCAGCGTCTTGCCATAGCGCGCCTTGAATTCCTGGAACTCGGAGCCGTCGACGATGCGCGCGATGACTTCGCGGATATCGAACGGCTTGCGCGTGTCCTTCGGCACGATGCCATACAGCTCTTCGGCGGCGAATGCGGGTTCGCGTGCCGGTTGTATCGCGACCGGCAATGTTTTCTTGCGATTGAGCGAGAAGACGATGTCGCGTGCGATCTGCAATGCATGGCGGTCGTCTTCGGCGAAATGATCTGCTACACCGGACACGGATGTGTGTACGTCGGCGCCGCCGAGCGATTCGGCATCGACGATTTCGCCGGTCGCCGCTTTCACCAGCGGCGGCCCGCCCAGGAAGATGGTGCCCTGCTCCTTGACGATGATGCTTTCGTCGCACATGGCAGGCACGTACGCGCCGCCTGCGGTGCAACTGCCCATCACCACGGCGATCTGTGGAATGTTGTCGGCGCTGAGCCGCGCCTGATTGTAGAAAATGCGGCCGAAGTGCTCCTTGTCCGGAAACACCTCGTCCTGCAACGGCAGGAATGCGCCGCCGGAATCGACTAGATAGACGCAAGGGAGATGGTTTTCGCGCGCGACTTCCTGCGCGCGCAGATGCTTCTTGACCGTCATCGGGAAATAGGTGCCGCCCTTGACCGTCGCGTCGTTGGCGACGATGACGACTTCCTGGCCCTGCACGCGGCCAATGCCAGTGACGATGCCCGCAGCGGGGGCTGCCTCTGCGTACATGCCTTCGGCGGCAAGCGGCGACAACTCCAGGAACGGCGAACCAGGATCGAGCAGGGCAGTGATGCGATCACGTGCCAGCAGCTTGCCGCGCTCGGTGTGCTTGTCGCGTGCCTTGTCGCCACCGCCGGCCGCTGCGCGCGCCAGTCGCGCATCGAGTTCATCGACCAGTCCACGGTGGTAGTCGACGTTGTCGCGGAAGTCCTGCGAGCATGGGTCAAGAAGCGAGAGCAGTACGGGCATTGGAAGGAGGCCGACGAAGACTGCGGCAAGGATAACCGCTGTGTCGTGGCCACAAACCAGACGTGCGGACTGCTGACATGCGCTTCCCGGCAACAAAAAGGCCCGCTTGCGCGGGCCCTCCTGCGCAACTGAATCGAAAGATCAGTCTTTCTTTTCTGCTTCGGCAGTGGCTTCGGCTTCAGCAGCCTCACCCTTCATGCTGTCGGCGACGTTCTGTGCGGTATTGCCAATGGCTTCTGCACCGCTGGCCTTGCCTTCTTCATAAGCGGCCTGGACCGGATCGGCGGCGGCGTCGACAGCGGCAGCGGCCGTGCCTGCAGCGGCAGCGGTGGCAGCAGCGGCGGCTTCGGCGCTGGCAGCAGCGGCATCACCTGCGGATTCGGCGGCAACGGCAGCCTGGTCACCGGCTTCTTCGGCCTTCTGTTCGGCGGTCGGGGAATTGCAGGCGGCGAGAGCGAGGACGCCGGCGGCAAGGAGGAGTGTCAGCTTGGTATTCATGGTGGTCTCCGAAAGGGGTTGTCTGAGAAAAGAGGATCAAAGTCAGGCAACGCCAGTGCGCGTAGCAGTCCGGCTCGGGCCGGTGTTTCGTTCACTGACACAGCAATCATTAAAAAGGCCGCCAGTTGCCCAGCGGCCTTTCCATTGTAACAAGCAACTCGGGCGGTATTACTTGCCGTCGTTGTTGGTCTTGGCGTCGCCAGAAGCAGCGGCTTCTTCTGCCGAGTCCTGTGCCTGTTCAGCAGCGTCGGCGGCATTTTCAGCAGCGTCGGCAGCATTGTCGGCATCGGTCATGTCGCCAGCAGCGGCAGCGGCGTTGGCCGAGGTCGCGGCAGCGTCGGCAGCCATGGCGGCGGCGTCAGCACCGGACTGGGCAGCGTCGGCAGCCATACCGTCGCCAGTGGCGGCGGCATTGTCGGCAGCCTGCTGGGCTTCGGTTGCGGCTTCAGCAGCTTCAGCGGCCGAATCTTCAGCCTGCTGCTGGTTGCTGCACGCAGCCAGGGCAAGACCCATAGCCAGGGCAAGCAGTGCCTTGTTGATGGACATA
>JAJAYW010000148.1 GCA_026786005.1 Lysobacter sp.
CAGCGAAGCTGGTCAAGCTTTTCAACAGCGAAGCTGGTCAAGCTTTTCAACAGCGAAGCTGGTCAAGCTTTTCAACAGCGAAGCTGGTCAAGCTCTTCAACAGCGAAGCTGGTCAAGCTTTTCAACAGCGAAGCTGGTCAAGCTCTTTTGTCCTTTTCGGAAACATTCCATGCTTGAAATTCTCGCTGATAAAACGTGTCTGAAAATTCTTGTGTGAAGTGGTTCGGACTACATATCGAACGCACCCACAAACCAGCTTGAAGAGCCACGTTAGACTTCGCGCTCACATCCAGATCGAAATCCAGTGAACCCAACCGTCGCCCCACAACCACGCAAGGCTGCGCTCGCCTTCATCTTCATCACCGTCCTGATCGACGTACTTGCGTTCGGCCTGATCATTCCGGTGCTGCCGCACCTGATCCAGGATTTCGTCGGCGGCAGCACCACGCATGCCGCGTACTGGGTCGGCATCTTCGGCACCGTGTTCGCCGCGATCCAGTTCGTCACCGCGCCGATCCAGGGCGCGTTGTCGGATCGTCATGGGCGGCGCCCGGTGATCCTGTTGTCGTGCCTTGGACTCGGCCTGGATTTCATCCTGATGGCCGTCGCCAATTCGCTGCCGTTGCTGCTGGTCGGCCGCATCATCTCCGGCATCACCTCGGCCAGTTTCACCACCGCCAACGCCTACGTCGCCGATGTCACCGAACCGTCGCAACGTGCAAAAAGTTTCGGATTGATCGGTGCCGCCTTCGGCGTGGGTTTCATCCTCGGCCCGTTGCTGGGCGGCTGGCTGGGCGACATCGACCTGCGCCTACCGTTCTGGTTCGCGGCGGGACTGGCGCTGCTCAACTTCGTCTATGGCTGGTTCGTGTTGCCCGAGTCGTTGCCGCCAGAAAACCGCGCGCCGAAGTTCGACTGGTCGCATGCCAATCCGTTCGGATCGATGATGCTGCTGAAACGTTATCCGCAGGTGCTGGGGCTGGCCGCGGTGGTGTTCATCGCCAACCTCGCGCATTACGTGTATCCGAGCATCTTCGTGCTGTTCGCCGACTACCAGTACGGCTGGGGGCCGCGCGAGGTCAGCTGGGTGCTGGCGGCGGTCGGCGTGTTCAGCGTGCTGGTCAATGCAGTGCTGGTGGGGAAGATGGTGAAGTGGCTGGGCGAGCGTCGCGCCTTGCTGTTCGGGCTCACGTGCGGAGTGATCGGTTTCACGATCTACGGGTTCGCAGACGTCGGTTGGGTGTTCCTGATCGGTCTGCCGATCAGCGCGGTGTGGGCGCTGGCCGCGCCGGCGACGCAGGCCTTGATCACCCGGCAGGTCGGCGCCGATGTGCAGGGCCGCATGCAAGGCGCGTTGATGAGCCTGGTGAGCCTGGCCGGCATCATCGGCCCGGCGATTTTCGCCGGCGCATTCGGCCTGTTCATCAGCGACGACGCGCCCGTGCACCTGCCCGGCGCACCGTTCCTGATCGCCGCGTTGACGCTGGCCGGCGCAGTGCTGATGGCATGGCGGTATGCGCGCACGCCCGCGACCGCGCCCACGACGGCGACATAGGTCGAAACGGTCTCCTGAAGTTGCGTTGTGGGAGCGTCCTTCGACAGGCTCAGGACGAGCGAGACCGTACGGAGAAATAGCAGAGAAATCGGCTCATCCTGAGCGCGTCGAAGGACGCTCTACAAGCGCCTAGATCCAGTCGCGCGCATGTGCCACCGCCAGCGCTGCCACTGCCAGCGTCACCATGCCGGCGATCGCGCTCCAGAAACCCTTCGCGCCGCTGTCGAAGAACGCCACGCTGAAGTTCATGCCGAGGATGCCCGCCAGCACCGCCAGCGTGCCGATCAACACCGTGGCGAACGTCAGGCGCCGCATGTTGTCGTTGGTGCGTTGCGCCGCGCGCGTCGCGAACAACTCGAAGCTGCCGACCACCAGGTCGCGCGCGTTCTCGACCGCTTCCATGGCGTGATCGAAACGTTTGCCGACCTGATGGAAATGCGTGTCCGCAGCAGCATTGTCCTTGCTCGGCCGGAAGTCCGGCCGCTCCAGCGCCGCGAACAAATTGCGATGCGGCGCCAGCGTCCGGCGCAGGCGTGACACCACGCGGCGCAGATCGGCCAGGTCCGGCAGGTAGTCGCGTTGCCGGCGGCGGCTCAGCAGGTTGACCTCGAGCTGGTCGACTTCGGCCTCGAACGCCGACACGGCATCGAAGTACGTCGCCAGCTGCCAGTCCAGCAAGGAGGCGGTGAAACTTTCGGCGCTGAGCACGCCGAGCTGGGTCTCGGCCTGCTCGCGTTCGCGCAACGCGTCGATGAAACCAAGCGGCTCGGCATGCAGCGACAACACGAAATTGTGTCCGGTGACGATGTTGAAATCCTGCGCGGAAAAACGCCGGTGGGCTGCACGCGCGCGCCTGGGCCGTTGCTTGTCAGATGGCTTGTCGTCATCGGATTGCGAGTCGCCCCCGTCGAAGATCGCCGACGCGCGCAGCAGGAACCATTCGCCGAAGTTCTCGACTCGCGGCCGGCCCCGAAGACCAGCGCGCACCGCAGCCACGTGGTCGCCAAGCCCAAGTCTGGCGAGCACATCAGCCAACGCCGCGTCATCGTCGCCGCACAAATCTACCCACAACAGCTGGTGTTCGGACAGGCGCGACGAATCGATCTGCGCGGCATCGAGTTCGCTGTCCTTGCCATCGGCATCGAACAGCATCGCGCGCGCCTTGGGCACGCCCGTGACCGGCCGTTGCGCGGAATCCGTATCGATGGAATTGCGGGCGTGCTCAGTCATCGCATGCGGCACTCGCCGGCATTCAGCTTGCAGACCGCATCGAACATCACCGCAGCATCGGATTTTTCATGCATGGCCGCCTCATGACAAAGATCCAATGCGCATCTTCCGCCACGGATGCGAACATCTCGTGAGCGGCATGGCATCGCGTCGACCAGCAAGCATGCCCGGGCACAGCACGTATGCGCGGCGTTGACGCGCGCGCCGGGATGCTCCACGGCATGCCTCACGCCAGCGCCACGACGACCAACACCGCACTCGCCGAACAGACGGCGAAGGACGCCGGGCTGGTGTACGTCAGCGACAACGCCCCGGGCATCGCGCGCACGCGGGCCGGCAAGGAGTTCGCCTACCGCGCGCCGAATGGAAAGGCAGTGCGCGATGCCGCCACGCTCGACCGCATCCGCATGCTGGCGATTCCGCCCGCCTACACCGACGTGTGGATCTGCACCAAGCCGAGCGGCCACCTGCAGGCCACCGGCCGCGATGCGCGCCGGCGCAAGCAGTACCGCTACCACCCGCAATGGAACCGCGCGCGCGGCGGCGGCAAGTTCGAGCGCATCGTCGCCTTCGGCGAAGCCTTGCCGCACCTGCGCCGCAACCTGCGGCGCGACCTGGCATTGCCCGGGTTCCCGCGCGGGAAGGTGCTGGCGATCGTGGTAGCGGTGCTGGCCGACACCATGATCCGGGTCGGCAACCACGAGTACGCGCGCAGCAACAAGTCATTCGGCCTGACCACGCTGCGCAACCGCCACGTCGCCTTCGTGCAGGGCGGCCGCGCGCGTTTCCGGTTTCGCGGCAAGAGCGGGCTCGAGCACGATGTCGTGCTCGACGATGCACGCCTGACCAAACTGGTTAAGCACTGCCAGCAACTGCCGGGACAATCGCTGTTCCAGTACCGCGACGACGACGGCAAGGTGCAGCCGGTCGATTCCGGCCAGGTCAACGACTACCTGCGCGGCGCGATGGGCGATGCGTTCACCGCCAAGGATTTCCGCACTTGGGGCGGCACGCTGACAGCATTCCGCGCCTTCGCCGCCACCACCCTGCCGTACAAGGCCGATGGCTCCGCGCCCAGCGAACGCGCACTCGCCGGATTGCAGAACGCAGTGCTGAAAGAAGTCGCGCATGCCCTCGGCAATACACCGGCGGTGTGCCGCAAGTCGTACATCGATCCGGCGGTGTTCACCGGCTGGCGCGACGGCAGCCTGGCGCGCGCCGCGGCCAATGCCAAGGGCGAGCGACAGTGGGAACAGGCCGCGCTGAAATTCCTCAAGGCCGCCCGCGGCAAATCGAAACCACACAAGAAGTAAGGATGTCGGCACGAACGACACGACGCCTCTTGCAGGAGGGGCTTCAGTCCCGACACCGAGGCACGGCACGACATGGCGCTGTCGATTCCAAGAGATGCTCCGCAACGCGCAACATGCATTGCATCGATGGACAGATTGCAGGCGTCGGGGCTGAAGCCTCTCCCACAGCGCGCAATCGCTTCTTCACCGTGCCTGAAAGCCGCGCTACGCACACTGTGCATCCATTCCAGTGCGGAGGTATACGGCCATGGCCAGATGCGATGTCTGCGGCAACGATTACGACAAGGCGTTCACCGTCAGCATGCCCGACAAATCCGGCACCTTCGATTCGTTCGAGTGTGCGATCCATGCGCTTGCGCCGACGTGCGCGCATTGCGGCTGCAGGATCATCGGTCACGGCGCCGAACACGACGGCACGTTTTATTGCTGCGCGCACTGCGCAAAGCATGCGGGCGTGGAAGGGATTGACGACCGCAGCTGAGGTTCGATGTAGGAGCGGCCCCGGGGGCGCCCAGACAATAAAGGGTGAGGCCCCACCCGCCCCCGGGGGGGCCGACAAAAAAATAAAAGACGCGCCGTATTTGGGAGGGGGCGGGGGCGGGGGGGGGGG
>JAJAYW010000149.1 GCA_026786005.1 Lysobacter sp.
CTGGGTCGCGGACCGGTTGTCGGCGGCGGTTGCGATATCGGATTCGTCCCACGGGGACTTCTCCTGATCGTAGGAGCGGCGCTCCTACCAAAAGATCGCGCGGGTGGGTGCAGAAAACCCGTGTGCGACAATCCCGGCCCGTTTGATGCGTGCGTTGATCCGTGACTATCGAAGAACTCATGGCCTTTGCCGGCCGCAATCCGGTGCTGTCGCTGGCGTTGGCCGGGTTGACCATCGCCATCATTTTCAATGAAATCGCCGGCCTGTTCCGTGGCTACAAGGGCCTTCGCCCCGCGGAACTGACGGGCCTGGTCAATCGCGACAGCGCTTTGGTGGTGGACCTGCGCCCGTTCGCCGATTTCGACAAGGGCCATATCGCCGGTGCGAAAAACGTGCTGATGACGCAGTTCGATCCCGAGAACCCCCAGCTCAAGAGCGCGAAGTCGCTGCCGGTGGTGCTGGTGTGCAAAACCGGCCAGAGCGCGGGCACGGCCGCCAAGCGATTGCGCAAGGCGGGCTTCGAGAAGGTGTATGTGCTCGACGGCGGCATCGCGGCATGGCAGCAGGCGGATCTGCCACTGGTGAAAGGGCGCGGCTGAACGAAGCGAGCCGGACCCCTTGGTGCAGGGCTCACCGTGCGGGAGCGGCTATCGCCCTGCATGCGATAATTGCCGAC
The DNA here is from genome assembly GCA_026786005.1 of Lysobacter sp. Lineage (GTDB taxonomy): Bacteria > Pseudomonadota > Gammaproteobacteria > Xanthomonadales > Xanthomonadaceae > JALYOU01. Next base: position 677 of record JAJAYW010000149.1, read on the forward strand.
TGTCCCCAATTCAACGATTCCGGAGTACGTGATGTCCGAAGAAACCAGCAGCAACGGCGCAATGGCCCCCACCGATATGCAGCAAGGCGGCGCGTCGTTCACCGTCGAGAAGCTCTACATCAAGGACGTTTCCTTCGAGGCGCCCAATGCGCCGCAGGTGTTCAACGAGCAGGGCCAGCCCGAGCTGCAGATGAACCTCAACCAGAAGGTACAGCGCCTCAACGACAACGCCTTCGAAGTCGTGCTCGGCGTGACCCTGACCTGCACCGTCAACGGCAAGACCGCGTATCTGGCGGAAGTGCAGCAGGCTGGCGTATTCGGCCTGGTCGGATTCGAGGAAGCCGGCATCGACGCGATGCTCGGCACGCAGTGCCCGGCGGTGCTGTATCCGTACGTGCGCCAGACCATCGGCGACTTGATCCAGTCCGGCGGGTTCCCGCAGTTCTTCATGCAGCCGATCAACTTCGACGCGCTGTACGCCGAAGGCCTGCGCCAGCGCGCCGAGCAGCAGGAAAGCGGCGGCGTGAACGGTGAGTTGGCCGCAGGGACCGAAACAGCGGGCAACGCCTGATCGCGCGCTGCTCCAAACAGGCGATTGGCTAAGCTGGCGATGACTGCGGCGATGGCGAATGCGCCATCCGTTGCGATCCTGGGTGCAGGCTCGTGGGGCACCGCGCTCGCGGCATTGATCGCGCGGCACTGCGGCCGCGCCGTGTTGTGGGGCCGCGATGCGGATGTCATCGCGGCGATCAATTCCCGCCATGAAAATCCCCGCTACCTGCCCGGCATCGCATTGCCCGATGGCGTGCGCGCCACCACCGACATTACCGAGGTACTGCACGACGCCGACCTTGTCCTCGTGGTTGTGCCGTCGCATGCCTTCGCAGACACCCTGCACATGCTTGCGCCGCATCGACCCGCGCACGCGGGCGTGGCGTGGGCGACAAAGGGTTTCGAGCCGGGCAGCGGACGCTTCCTGCATGAAGTCGCCGGCGACATTCTCGAGCATGGCCGGTCTGGCGGCGCGGTGCCGCTGGCCGTCGTGACCGGCCCGTCGTTCGCCAAGGAAGTCGCCATCGGCCTGCCGACCGCATTGACGGTGCATTCGGACAACGCCGCGTTCGCACAGTCGGTCGCCGACGTGCTGCACGGCCCCGCATTCCGCGCCTACACCGGCCACGACATGCTGGGCGCCGAACTCGGCGGTGCGATGAAAAATGTATTGGCGGTCGCGACCGGCGTTGCCGACGGCATGCAGCTCGGCTTGAACGCACGCGCTGGTCTGATCACGCGCGGTCTCAACGAAATGCTGCGCCTGTCCGCGGCGATCGGTGCGCAGCCGGAGACGCTGATGGGATTGGCGGGCCTCGGTGACCTGGTGTTGACCTGTACGGGCGATCTCTCGCGCAATCGCCGACTGGGCCTAGCCCTGGGGCGCGGGCAATCGTTGCAGGATGCCGTGCGTGAGATCGGACAGGTGGTCGAATCGGTGCAGACCGCCGATGAAGTGATGCGGCAGGCGGAAAAACACGGCATCGAGTTGCCGATTTCAAGCGCGGTGCGCGCGGTCCTGCATGGCGAGATAACGCCGGCAGATGGCTTACGGCAACTGCTGGCACGGGAACAGAAAGCCGAGTATCCGGAGACGCTGTTTCGCTAGTGCGTCATGCCGGCTCGCGGGAGTGACCGTGGTAGGGCGAAATCGACGAAGTCGCTGCCGACGCATGCAGTAAACAATCAACAATTCCAATGCCTGATCACTGCGGCCGGAATGACATGCGGCGGAAGCCGCTGCCCGGATTCCGCCTACGAAACTGCGAAGCAGGGTCGTTGGCCAAAAACGAAGCCCGGCACATGGCCGGGCTTCTGCCGCGACGGGGACAGGGGAGGGAACCGTCGCCGCGGGTCACGCACAGATGGGTCGATTGATTACCAGGTCAGGCGCGGTCCGACGAAGTACTGCGTATCGCCGTCGGCGAACTTCACGTCGCCGCTTACGCCCCAGGTCGGGTTGAACTTGATCTGCGCCCCGACGCGGCCGTAGAAATCATCGGCGCCGTCGCCGAAATCTTCGTAGCCGGCGCTCGCATGCGCCTCGAAGTTGCTAGCGAGCGCGCTGCGCACGCCGACTTCGGCGCTGTAGCCGTCGTCGCCCTGGTTGATGTCGTAGGTCTGGCCGTTGACGGTGACGTCGTCGACCTCGAACTTCTCGTAGGCCACGCGCGCGACCAGATCGGCCTTCGGCGCGATGGCGACGTTGTAGCCGACGCCGGCGCGCCACTGGTTGACGTCGGTCTCGCCGCGCGCGCCGAGGAAGCCGAAGTTATCCGACTGCTGGCCATTGACGCCAGCGAAGAAGTGGAAATTTGGATGTAGGGCAACCGAGGCGTTGACGCCCCAGCCATCGGCATCGATCTCGTCGTTGCCGTTGTCGAGATTGGTGGCGACGTAGCCGCTTTCGACGTAGTTGTAGGAGATGCCTTCCGCTGCCGAAGCAGCAAACGGGAGGGCGGCGAGCAAGGACAGGGCAAGCAAGGACTTCTTCATTGAAAAACCTCAAGGTTATTTTGGTTATGCCGGCGCTGAAGCAGGAAGCCGTTCGCAGCCGGGACGCGCAGTATTCACATCGCCAACCAACCGAAGCCTGAATTCAGTACTGCGCAGTACAGGAACTAATCAGCGACTCGGAGGTCACGGTGCAGGAGTCTGCGACGAGGGTCGGGATCCGGCGGCGGGTCTTGCCTTGCGGTCTGCGAAGCGACTTCCTGCTGATTCCAGGATCCGCCTGCACGCGAGGCTGCTGAATTTCAATCCCTGGTCTCCACATGCCGGTTTGCTCGGCGGGAACCTGCGGACCAATCCGTCGGGAATCTCCATCGATCGCGATGACCGCACCACCACCGCCCGTCATGCGATGCCTGTCCAAACATGCCGGGCCTGTTGCTCGAATTCGTCGGGCGGATCGCCTTGATGCAACGGTTTGCAGTTTGTGCCGACCCCGTCAAATCGCCTTTTGCCCTGCATCGGCAGATGTTGGTAAGGTGTTGGATCAGGGGGAGCGGATGGACAAGTTAAGACAGGAACTGCGCATCAGCGTGCAAGGGCTGGATCTTGGCATGTTCGTCTGCCGCCTTGATCGACCGTGGCTGGAAACATCGTTTCCGCTGCAAGGCTTCAAGGTGCGCACCGACCAGGAATTGCAGACCTTGCAGCGCAGCTGCAACCACGTGTACGTCGATATCGCGGCGGGACGCGCGCCGGATGTGCGCTATATCGAGTTCGACGACGCCGAGCTGGTGGAGGATGCGCGCAAGCGCGATGAGATCGCCGATCTGCGTAGGACCGACTGGTCCGTACACGCCGATTTCGATTCGGAACTGGCACTGGCCAGTACGGCGCACGCTGTCCTGCAGCGGGGCGTCGAAGAGATCATGGAGGACCTCAAGAGCGGCCGTGAGCTCGACCTGCGCAAGTTGCGCGTGGGAGTCGACGCGATGATCGATTCCATCATCCGCAATCCCTCCGCATTCAACTGGCTGCGGGAAATCAAGCGCAAGGACAACTACGCCTACGAGCATGCGTTGAGCTGCTCGGTCTGGGCGGCGAGCTTTGGCCGGCACCTGGGCATGGAGCAGGAAGAACTGTGCGAACTGGCGCTGGCCGGTCTGCTGTTCGACGTGGGCAAGATGCGGCTGCCGGCAGCACTGCTCGGGAAACTGACCAAGCTGGATGCCGACGAGGTGCGTCAGGTGCGCTCGCATGTGCAGCACGGGCTCGACATCCTCGCCAGCACCCCGGACATGCCGCCGACCATCATCCAGATGGTGGCCACACATCACGAGCGCTATGACGGATCGGGGTATCCGCAAGGTCTTGCCGGAACCGCCATTCCCATCGGCGGCCGCATCCTGGGGTTGATCGACAGCTATGACGCCATGACCAGCCGACGCCCCTATGCGACCATCCGCTCGCCGCACCAGGCCGTCACCGAGCTGTACCTGCATCGCGACACCCTGTTCCAGGCAGAACTGGTCGAACAGTTCATCCAGACCTGCGGAATCTACCCGACGGGCTCGCTGGTGGAACTCTCCGACGGCCGGGTGGGTGTGGTCACGGCGGTACACAGCCTGAAGCGGTTGCGGCCCAGCGTGATGTTGCTGCTGGACGACAAGCTGCGGCCACTGCCCGAATTCCGCACCTTGGATCTGGGCCTGGTGCGCGAAGACGAACAGGGGCGTCCACTCAGCATCCGGCGCGGCTTGCCGCCCGGATCGCACGGACTCGATGCGGCCACGCTGTTCCTCGATTAGGCGCCGATCCAGATGAACCTGCTCGAGGACGAACTTACCGGTCTGCACAACCGTCGAGGCTTTCAGTCGCTGCTGCAGCGCCACATCCAGAATGCCAACCAGCGGCAAAACAATCTGGCGTTGATCGTGATCGACGTGGACGGGATGTCGCGCCTCAACGGCGCGCACGGTTACGCATTTGGCGACGCGGTGCTCCAGCACGTCGCGCGGCAGATCGGCGAAGCCGCGCGCAGTCATGATTACGCCGCACGGATCGACGGCAATCGGTTCGCCTTGATCCTGACCCGCTTGTTGAATGCCGGACATGCCGAACTGGCCATCCAGAAGCTCTACCGTCTGCTGGACGTGCCAATGCGCCACGCGGACCAGTTGGTGCGGGTGAGCGTGACCGCGGGGGTGGCGTTGTGTCCCGCGCACGCCACCCACGCCGATTTCCTGCTGCGCCTGGCGGAGCGTGCGGTAGAGACGGCGCGCAGCGCGGAGCAGCGCTATGCGTTCGCGCGGGAGGCGTCGCTGGACCAGGGCATGCCCGACGCATGGGAGCTGGAAATCGAGATGGAGTCGGCATTGGATCGCGGCGAGTTGTCCATGCATTACCAGCCGCAGATCCGCATCGCGGACGGCCATCCCGTCGGCGTGGAAGCGCTGATGCGTTGGACCAGCCCCTCCAAGGGCTCGATCCCCCCGGACATCTTCATCCCCATCGCCGAGCGTACCGGGCAAATCAAGAAACTGACGGTGTGGGCGATGAATACCGTGTTGCGTCAATCTGGTCACTGGTCGCACCCCTGGGGGCCGTTGTCGGTAGCAGTCAATATCCCCGCGGACCTGGTCGCGCAGGACGACCTGCCCGACATAGTGGCCACCGCCGCGAAGCTGTGGGGTACGCCGGACATCCATCTGGTGCTCGAGATCACCGAGCGTTCGCTGATGGATCCCAAGCGCAGCTTCGAGATCCTCAAGCGCATCCGCGAACCAGGCACGCGGGTGTCGATCGATGATTTCGGCACAGGCTATTCAAGTCTGGCTTACTTCCGCGACCTGCCCGTGGACGAACTCAAGGTGGACCGTTCCTTCGTGTCCCAGCTGCTGACCGACCCTGCCTGCAGCCACATCACCAACCTGATCATCGACATGGCGCATCGCTTCGGGATGTCGGTCGTGGCCGAGGGCGTGGAGGACGAGGTCACTCTGCAGGCATTGCGCGAGCGCGGGTGCGACATCGCACAGGGATATTACTTCGGCAAGGCGATGCCATCGCCCGCGATCGAGCAGTGGCTGAACGCCGTGCACGATGCACGCCCCGCTCCACCAGCGGAATAAGAGCGCAAGCATCCAATCGGCCAACACGCCGCGCTTCTGGAACGCCCTCTGCGCCCGCGCCGGACTCGACGACCTGGCAGCGGATTCGCGCTACGACACGGTACGCAAGCGGGCGCAACAGGCCGACGACATCGTGCCGCGCCTGCACGCTGCGTTGGCGACGCACACGGCGTCGGAGTGGGAAGCAATCTTCGGCGATGACGTGCCTTGCGCCGCGGCGCGACGGATCGAAGACATGTTCGATCACCCGCAGGTTCTAGAAGAGGAGATGGTGACGATGACCGAGTACCCGGTCATCGGACGGTACGGCGGCGTGACGCGGCCGCTGAAATTCGGCAGGGCGCCGAGGCCGGCGCCGTTCGCTGCGCCGACGCTCGGTCAAGACTCCGACGCGATCCGGGCCGAACTCGATCCTGTTGCACAGGCGTCCGGCTAGCGCGCACGGAATCTCACCTGCCCTGTTGCGACGCGGGAGTTCAACGCGCCTGATAGCGCCGCGCAGTCACCCCGCCATGGAAAGCCCGAACCGCACGGGTTCGCTGCGCGGCGAACGGCTGCATCTCTATGATCCGCAAACGGGAGGGCTGCGCGAAATCCTCGATGACGCGACGTACGAAATCGGCGGCAAATCCGTATCGCGTCCGCCCGAATCTGCGATGGCGCGCAAGATCGCCTTCGCCTGGCGC
>JAJAYW010000150.1 GCA_026786005.1 Lysobacter sp.
ACGTCAAAAGTGCAATGTGTCATCGTCATGTTCGCCATATGGATTCGGCGTCCTGGATGTACTCCGCCATGCTGCGAGGCCGCTTTCCAAGCACCTGCTCGACCGTTGGCTCGACATTCTCTGCATCGCGGCGTCGAAGGCCGACATGGAGAATCGTCTGGATGAACGTCTGCATCCACGTCATTTTTCGTTTCATTCGCAGATGCCATGCGTAGCCGGCAATGCTGGCCGGTGTATAGCCGATAGGCCTTTTGAGCGTCGCTGACAGCAATGCCGCGGTCTCGTAGAACGTGATGGCCTCGGGTCCTGTAAGTGTGAGCGTCTTCCGTTGGAATGCTCCGGCATCATCGAAGATGTGGGCAGCAATCTCGGCAGCATCACGCACATCGAGGAAGGCGACGCGCCCCTTCGCTGCCGGAACGTAGATGCGCCCATCCTCGACGATGTCGCGGCGGTAGGCGTCCTGGAGATTTTGAGCGAAGAAACCCGGCCGCAACACCGTCCACCCGCCTCCGTGGCCCTCAAGGTGGAGCTCCACCTTTCGGTGTGGGACCCACTTCATCCGGTCGGCGCCGGCTACCGAAAGAAACACAATGTGCTTTACGCCTGCTGCGTAACTCGCGTCGACAAACGGGCACAGCGTTGCGTCCATATCTCCCAACGGAGGCGGCCTTAGCAGGAAGACACACGCACAGCCGTCGAGCGCAGCCAACCAGGTGCTGCGGTCGAGAAAGTCGAGCCGCGCGACTTCCATCTCCGGGAAGCGCTGCTTCAGCGCGGTTTCGTTCAAGCCCGAAGCGCGAACGGTGAAGCCGCGCTGGGCGCAAGCATGCACGACCTCGCGGCCGACATTTCCAAGAGCCGCGGTAACGAGTATGCGATCCATCACTTGCATCAAAGAATGCTCAATCGCCAATCCCGCGCTGCAACGCCAGCCCGGACGCACCGGCGACCACCTTGCCCACGCTGGAGATGGCGGCGGCCGACAGCGAACGGCGTGCCAACGCGGCCGGTACCTTGCCGCCGATATCCGTCAGCGAGGCATAGACCAACCTTGTCCCGGTATGCGTCGGCGTCATGATCCATTCGCCGCGCGCGCGCAGCGCAACGCAGTCGGGTACTGGCGTGCGCCCAACGTAATCGAACGATGCGAACTTCACCCGGATCTCGCCATTGGCGTGGGCCTGCCGCTCGAAACGCATGGAATAACACCGCTCGCTGGTCACCGGCGTGCGCAGGACGTCCGACCAGATCGTCAGCGCCTGCTCCCGCGTGATGAAGGTGCGATGGATGTTCTTGTTCTTTTCATCGAGGTACTTTCCGAACAGGTAGTCCGCGATGACGTCAGGCGACGCTTTCAGCGACGTACTGACACGCAGCTCGTCGAAACGTCCGCCCGCGATGCGCCGGGTCTCCATCCGGATGCCGTCCTTGTCGGAGGCGGTGCGCCACCCCTGCGCCTGCGCGCGACCGGCCACGGACATTGCCGCCGACAGGAACAACAGGCAGGCCAAATATCTGGTGACCCCACGCTGCGTGACGACGGCCTGGCGTGCGATTCGGTTGCATGACAAAGTCATGTTGCTTGTCCCCGCCGTGCTTGGCAGTCCCGAGGATGATGCCCATTTCATGACAAGGTAAAGACATTGTGGTTGCCGGCGCCAACCGCATAAGGCGCGTTGGCTTTCAACAGCGAAGCTGGTCAACCCGTCCTACGGTTCACTCGTCTTCGGATTTTGTATTTAGCTTGCGATCAAAACACTGTCGCCCGGCCGCGTGCAGCCACTCCTCCTGCGTCCACGCCTGCCCACTTTCAGGATCCTTCGCGGTATCGGTGGCGAACACCGTGCACAGCCGATACGTCCTGTCGCCAGTGACCTGATAGATGTAAGGCACGCCATCGGGATCGGCGATCGACAAGGTACGTCCCGGTTGCCTGGCCAGCGTGTCCAGAGTTGGCGGCAGCGAATGGTTTTTCTCCGCGTACTTGTTGATCACGTCCACGATGTGGTCGAGATCGTGGACGCGTTTTTCATCCAGCCGCATCGCGCGTTGCGCGGTGGGCGATCCCAGCCTGGACATCGCAACCACGAGTGTCGCCGCGACGGCCACGCAGGCAGCGATCACCAGCCAGCGTCCGAGCGCGCCCTGCTTCATGCCTCGCGCTCCTCGCGGCGCAGGTCCCACAGGTAGTAACCGAACACCGTGCCGGCGATGACCGCGGCCACCAGCACCTTGAGCACGAAGCGCACCGTCAGTTCGCCGCCGAGCAGGTTGTAGACCAGCGTAATCATGTCGCCGATCAACACCGCGGCTGCAACGAACAGGGTGAGATAGGTCAACCAGCGACGTACCGTCGACAGCCGCTTGACCGGATTGCGCGCGAGTTCCTTCGACAGATAACGCGCGACAAACAGGAACACCGGGAACGCGATGATCACCGACGCAATCGACCAGCGCATGGAGCGTGCGTAATCCCGGCCAAACCGCGTTTCGGCCGCATCCGGAAACGCCTGGTTGATGAGGTCGAACAACAGGCTGCCCAAGTGGTACGCGGCCACGTACAGCGTTGCGAACAGGACCAGGTACAGGAAGGCCTCGCGCGCCGACAGGTAGGGCCGCGGCTTGGGCACGGGAATGGGGAAGGCGATGTCGGCATACACATTCAGCGCACTGCGCGTCTGCTCCGCCGGCCAGCCCGCACTGGTCAACGCGGCCTCGATGGCCTCCCTCGAAGACCCCTGCGCGAGCGCATCGCGGACGAACGCTTCCAGATCCTGCGTGCCTGAGGCCATGGGGTTTCCTTTCGATGTTGGGATCGCCGGAATCTAACAGGTTGGCGGCGTGAATCCGTAGGGAGGGTCTCGACCCGCCGCTTGGCTGGACACCGGCGAAAAAAGCGGCAGCGATGGCCGGGAAGCGGCAACGTCGGCACTCGAAGCGGCATCGATGGCCTTGGAAGTGACAGCGTCGGCACTCGAAGCGGCATCGACGCCGCTTTTTTCGCCAGCGTCGGCGCTTTGAGTGGCATCGATGCGACTTTGTAGCGGCAGCGATGGCGCTTTTTTCGGCAACGCCGGCGCTTTGAGCGGCAACGATGGCGCTTTTTTCGTCAACGTCGGGGTTTTGAGCGTCAGTGATGCCACTTTTTTCGGCAACGTCGGCGCTTTGAGCGGCAACGATGGCGTTCGCAGCGGCATGCGGGGGACTTTTTGCGCCAGCATTGCCGCTTCAACCGGCGAGCGCGGCACTTCATGCCCCGACGCCGGGGCTTCGCACCTCAGAACAGCAGGCGCATGCCGAGCTGCAACTGGACGTCAACCTGGCGCGGCGACAATCCGGCCAATGCACGCTGGTTGCGGCTGCTGTCGATGCGCAGCAACTCGCCCGTCACGCGGATCTTTTCCTGCGGATGCCAGTTGAGCGCGAGTGCATTGCCGTGCTCGCTCAGCGGATCGGTGACCGAAGAGTCGGGGCCTTGGCGCAGGCTGAAGAGATCGAAGCGAACCGTCGGCCGCCACCTGCCCCGCTCCCGCCCCGCCAACCGGTATCCAGCATGCAACTCGGTATTGAGCAGCACTCCCGGCCGCGGCTCGAACGCCGTGTCCTTGGTCATGACCTGCGCCATCAGCACGATCTAGCCGATACGCGTCTGCGTGCCCAAAGTCCAGAAACGCGTATCCCACGAGAAAACCCTGCGGCCGGCGTAGGGTTCGAAGGTCGTCGGGTCGGTGCAGTTGTCGTAGTAGAGCAATGCCAGCTGCCGGCGGGCGCATCACGGTGCTACGCGGTGCGGCGGCGTCCGCGCTGGCGCCAGCCATCCAGCCACGCCATGACGGGTTTGGCGCTGAAGCCATGCAGCACCACCGACAGCAGCACGATCAGCATGACGACGCGCCAGATCGCACCGCCATCACCGAAATCGGCATGGTTCAAGGCGAAGGCCACGTAGTACAGCGAGCCGATGCCGCGCACGCCGAACACCGCGATGGCCCAACGCTCGCGCTGGCGCAGGCCCGTGCCCAACATCGAAAGCCAGCCAACGACTGGCCTGACCAGCAGCACGAACATCAGAGCGAACGTCCACTCCTGCCAGCGCAATCCACCCAGCGCGCCGGACGCCAGCGCGCCGCCAAACAGGATCAGCACGCACGCGGTCAGCAGCCCCTCGCATTGCGCTGCAAATTGATTGAGCGTGGTGTGGTACTCGTGATGCCGTTCGTGGTGGCGAACGACCACTGCGGCCACGAACACGGCGAGAAACCCATAGGTGTGGCACAACTCGGCCACGCCGTAGACGAACAGCGTGATCGCCAACGCGGTGAGGCCGTCGCTGGTTGCCGACAGAGAGTGGTCCCGATCGCCCCGGAAGATGACGTGCATCAGTCCGTAGCCGACGGCCCAGCCGATCGCGATGCCACCGATGACTCGCCACGCCAAATCTAGGCCGAACCAGCGCGGCCACGACATCGGCTCCACGCCTGAAGCCGCCAACGCAAGCGCGATTGCCAGCCACACGAAGGGAAAGGCCAGCCCATCGTTCAAGCCGGCTTCGGACGTCAGTGCAAACCGGACGTGGTCTTCCTTGCCTTCGCCCGGAGGCGCGACCTGCACGTCCGATGCCAGCACCGGATCGGTCGGTGCCAGCACCGCGCCCAGCAGCACTGCGGCGGCCAGGCCATATCCGAGCAGGTGCTGTCCCAGCAGCAGGCCCGCAAGAATGCTCAATGGCATGGCGATGCCCAGCAACCGCCACGTCAGGCGCCAGCGACGCCAGCCGAAGGGCGTGTCGATGCGCAAGCCCGCGCCGACCAGTGCGACCAGAACCGTCAGCTCGGTCAGGCGCTCGGTGATATCGGGGAAACGGATCGGATCGGCGGCAGGCAACGGCAGCGGCAAGGCGTATAGCAGCGCACCGAAGCCGACATACAACATGGGAAACGTCAGCGGATGACGCTTGAGCAGATGCGGCAGCCATGCCGCGCCCAGCAGGGACAATCCGACAATGGCAAGGACGAGCTTGTAAGGATCCATGCACCAACATCATGAAAAACGATGTCCAAGGTGATCAACTGCGCGCGAAGAACATGTGTGCGGGCAGCGTCAACGTGGCGCGAGTGGACTAACCAGTGTGTTTGCGCAACCCTCGTAACGTGCGCACCGCAGTCAATAGCGGATCTTGCGCGCACACGGCGGGCAAAAACGTTGTACCAATGGCCGACTGTCCGGTAGTGCCGGCTGCCAGCGTTTTCATGGCTGCTACGCCTGCATGTTCGCCGCGGTTCAGTCTTACGCACCGTCATGGGCCGCTTTGGAAACCCGGGCCACTGCGCGCCGAGCCCTCGATGAATTTCAAGTCTTGCAAGCGCGGGTACTACCATGTCTGCGGCCCGGTGCTTCAGGTGCTGCGCACCGCGAAAAATGGCGTGATGACGAAGCTGGTCGATCAGAAATTCACGATGGGTCATCTGGCTGCCGAACGCTACGACGACGCTGCGATCAAATTCTAGGATTTACCGTCGATGGCCCCATGGTCAACGTCTCCCGCGCAGTCCCGGGCTGGAACCCGACGTTACCGTCATCAGACTGCATGAAGCGTCCGTCTCCTCGTTATTGCTGAGCCCATCGCGACGGCTGCGTGGTCGCAAGGCACAGATTCTTGCGGATCCAACGCAACACGCTCGCAGGATGCGGTGACCCCGCGAATCGCGTCGTTCGCGATTGATACGGTTCACCGTTCACAACCTCCTGCCGAGGCTGTTGTGACGGACACAAAAAAGCGGGCCGAAGCCCGCTTTTCATGCGCTGTCAGCGATGACCTAACCGCTTACTCGGCCACCACGCCCTCGCCTTCCTCGACCGCCTTCATCGACAGGCGGATGCGGCCCTGCTTGTCGACTTCCAGCACCTTGACCTTGACCATGTCGCCTTCCTTGAGCACGTCGCTGACCTTCTCGACGCGGTCGTTGGAGATCTGCGACACGTGGACCAGGCCGTCTTTTCCGGGCGAGATCGTCACGAATGCGCCGAAGTCCATCAGCTTGACCACCTTGCCCTCGTAGATGCGGCCCGGCTCGACGTCGGACGTGATCTGCTCGATGCGCGCCTTCGCGGCCTGGCCGGCGACGGCGTTGACCGAGGCGATGGTGATCGTGCCGTCGTCCTGGATGTCGATCTGCGTACCGGTTTCCTTGGTGATCGCCTGGATCACCGAACCGCCCTTGCCGATCACTTCGCGAATCTTGTCGGGATGGATCTTGATCGTGATCAGGCGCGGCGCGTATTCGCTCAGTTCCGCACGTGGCGTGGTCAATGCACTCTCCATCTCGCCGAGGATGTGCAGGCGGCCGGCCTTGGCCTGGGCCAGCGCGACCTTCATGATTTCCTCGGTGATGCCCTGGATCTTGATGTCCATCTGCAGCGCCGAGATGCCCTTGGCGGTGCCGGCGACCTTGAAGTCCATGTCGCCGAGGTGATCCTCGTCGCCGAGGATGTCTGACAGCACGACGAAATCGTCGCCTTCCTTCACCAGGCCCATCGCGATGCCCGCGACCGGCGCCTTGATAGGCACGCCGGCATCCATCAGCGCCAGCGAACTGCCGCAGACCGAAGCCATCGACGACGAGCCATTGGACTCGGTGATTTCCGAGACGACGCGAATCGTGTACGGGAATTCTTCCATCGTCGGCATCACTGCCAGCACGCCGCGCTTGGCGAGACGGCCGTGGCCGATCTCGCGACGCTTCGGACCCATCATGCGGCCCGCTTCACCGACCGAATAGGGCGGGAAGTTGTAATGGAACAGGAAGTGATCCTTGTACTCGCCACCGACGGCATCGATGATCTGGCCGTCGCGCGCGGTACCCAGCGTGACTGCCACGATCGCCTGCGTCTCGCCGCGGGTGAACAGCGACGAGCCGTGCACGCGCGGCAGGATGCCGACGCGCGAGGCGATCGGACGCACGGTGTCGAGCGCGCGTCCGTCGATGCGGATCTTGGTCTTGAGAACCGAGTCGCGCATGGTCTGGTATTCCTGCTCGCCGAATTCCTTGGCCAGGTCGCCGGAGGTCCAGGCGTTGGTTTCGGCTTCGGAGGCCAAGGCGCTGAGCGTCTCCTTCTTGACGCCGGAGATCGTGTCCTTGCGCTCAAGCTTGTCTTGCACCTGGAACGCATGCGACAGCTTTTCGCCGATGGCGTGGCGGATGGCAGCGATCATGCCTTCATGCGGCACCGGCGCGGACCACGTCCACTTCGGCTTGCCGGCCTGCGCGACGAGTTCGTTGATCGCGGCGATCGCGACCTGCATCTGCTGATGGCCGCACATGACCGCGCCCAGCATCACGTCTTCGGACAACTCTTTCGCTTCGGACTCGACCATCAGCACCGCATTGGCGGTACCGGCGACAACCAGTTCCAGCTCCGAATCCTTCAATTCGGTCACGGTCGGGTTGAGCAGGTACTGGCCGCCCTTGTAACCGACCTTGGCGGCGCCGATCGGGCCGTCGAACGGTGCACCCGACAGCGCCAGCGCGGCGGATGCGCCGAGCAGCGCGAGGATGTCGCCGTCCACGTCCGGGTTCATCGACATCACGGTGGCGATGATTTGCACTTCGTTGCGGAAACCATCGGGGAACAACGGACGGATCGGGCGATCAATCAGGCGCGAGATCAGCGTTTCCTTTTCGGTCTGGCGGCCTTCGCGTTTGAAGAAACCACCGGGGATGCGGCCACCGGCATAGAACTTTTCCTGATAGTCGACGGTGAGCGGGAAGAAGTCCTGACCTTCGCGCGCGGTCCTGTTGGCGACAGCGCTGACCAGCAATACGGTGCCATCGCACGAGACGATGACGGCGCCGCCGGCCTGACGCGCGATTTCACCGGTCTCCAGCGTGACCTGCTGATTGCCGTACTGGAAGGTCTTGGTAATTTTTGCCACGTGGGTGTGTCCCTTGAAGAGCGTGCTTGGTTGAACCGGGCAAGGCCCATGCCTCGACCGGGCGGCCATCGTATGTGGTGGCCTGGTGATTCTTGTTTGATGAAAGCAAGCTGGCTTTGAAAGCGAGGCGTTGGAATTGCGATGCGCCGTGCGGCGCGACAAAACAAAACCGCGGCGCATCGCTGCGCCGCGGTCGGTGATTGTTTAACGGCGCAGACCGAGTTTCTGGATCAGTGCCTTGTAACGGTCGGCGTCCTTGCGGTGCAGGTAGTCGAGCAGGCTGCGACGGCGGTTGACCATCATCAGCAGGCCGCGGCGGCTGTGGTGGTCCTTCTTGTGGGTCTTGAAGTGGCCGGAGAGCATTTCGATGCGCGCGGTGATCAGTGCGACCTGGACTTCCGGCGAACCGGTGTCGTTTTCGGCGCGCTTGTTGTCTTCAATGACCTTGCTGGTGTCGATGGACATGGTGTGACCTCTTGGATGCGGAGCCTGCAGGAACGCTACTGCCAGAGCGATAACGTCTGGAACAGTCGATCGGCAATGCCGTCGTGCGCACCGCATGGTTCGCCGTGAACGATGGGATGGAACAGGCCGAAAATCGGCCGCGGAATTGTAGCGTCCGAGGCCTTGTGGGACAAGGACTTGGTGCGATGGTTGAGGTGGGATGGAGGGATGAAGCACTGTCCTGCGCAGCGGACGCGGGGTTGGTGATGAACGCGCGTGACCAAAACCAAGAGCCGAACCCTCACCCGCCCCCTTAGCAGGTAAGGGACAGGCTCTGCGGGCAGGCTTCTGCGGGCACCCTCTCCCGCTGCGCAGGAGGGCAACGCCCAGAGCTTGGCCACGACGCCTTAGCCCCTCTCCTGCGCAGCGGGAGAGGGCTTGGGGTGAGGGTCCGGCTTTTGCGCTGCGCCAGGCTGCATCACCGCCCATGTGAACAGCCGCTGCGGACGCAAACATCCCACATCGTCGACATTGCCAATCCCCAGCACGCGCCCCGCTTCGCCATAAATCGCGACTTCGCCCGGTGACCGGAATACCTGATCCGCGACGCTCTGTCCCTGCCCCAATCGCTGCGCCTGCGCCTGGGTAACATGCACCTCGGGCCACGCGGTCATGCCGGCCTCGATCGGCAGCAGGCAGGCTTCGAGGCTGCGCTCGCTGCGCGCGGCGAGCGCTTGCAGTTCCTCCAGCGTCCACATGCGCGGATCGCGGAACGGATCGACCCAGAGCCGCCGCAACTCGGCGACGTGCGCGCCGCAGCCCAGGGCTTCGCCGAGATCGCGCACGAGGCTGCGCACGTAGGTGCCCGAGCCGCATTCCACATGCAGTCGCAACCGCGGGATGTCGCCATCCAGCAAATCGGCCGCCGACAGTAGTTCGAAGGCGTGGACATCGACTTCGCGCGCATCGACTTCGACGATCTCGCCGCGACGAGCCTTGGCATACAGCGGTTCGCCGCCGCGCTTGAGCGCCGAATAAATCGGTGGGCGTTGCTGGATGCGTCCGCGCAACGCCTGCAACGCGGTGTCGATGGTTTCGATGGTCAACCGCGGCACCGCACGTTCGCGCAACGGCTGGCCTTCGGCATCATCGGTATCTGTCGTCATGCCCAGCGACGCGACCGTCCTGTAGGCCTTGCGTGCACCGAGCAATCCGCCCGCGATCTTGGTCGCCTCGCCGAAGCAGATCGGCAGCAGTCCGGTGGCGAGCGGGTCCAGGCTGCCGGTGTGTCCGCCCTTGTCGGCACGGAACAGATGGCGCACGCGTTGCAACGCCTGGTTGGAACTCAATCCTTGCGGCTTGTCCAGCAGCAGGATGCCGTCGAGTTTGCGGAAATTTGTGCGTGGCTTTTGGCCCATCGCGGCATTGTAGGAGCGAATCGCGGTGATGGCGGAATTGCCTGCACGGGTGCGGAGCATTTCATGACGGCCGAAGGCTGATCATTCGTTACGCACGATTTCCGCATTTGTAGAGCCGAAATTGCTCGGCTGAGGCGTTACCGGAATATCAAGAGCAGCGGAGCAAGCTGTTCGCTCATCCTGAGCGTGTCGAAGGACGCTCTAGCAAATGCGCAGCCGCCAGGCGTCATTCCGTCTTTTCGGAATCGCCGTCGCCCTGCAAATCCGGATGATCACGCAACAGGTTGTCGATGCGTTCGCCGCGATCCACCGAGTCGTCGTAGTGGAAATGCAATTCCGGCACGTGCCGCAATTTCATCGAGCGCCCCAGCTGGTAGCGGATTTCCTTGGCGTGTTCCTTCAAACCCTTGACCGCTTCTGCGGAACGCTCGGCCTGCAGCGCGGTGACGAACACCTTGGCGTGCGCCAAGTCGCGCGTGACTTCGACGTCCGACACGCTGACCGACGGCAGCCCGTGCTCGCGCACGGCGTCATGCACCAGCGTGCCGAGGTCGCGGCGAAGCTGGGCGGAAACGCGATCACTGCGGTGGAAGGTTTTTTGAGCCATTTAGGTTCGGAAGTGGGGAGTGAGAAGTCGGAAGTGAGAAAGCCTGGAGTGCGAGCGTTTCCACTCCCCACTCCCGACTTCCCACTCCCGCTTTACAGGGTGCGCTGCACTTCAATACGCTCGAAGCACTCGATCTGGTCACCCGGCTTGACGTCGTCGTAGCGCTTGACGCCGATGCCGCACTCGGTGCCGTTGCGCACTTCGTCGACGTTCTCCTTGAAGCGGCGCAACGATTCCAGTTCGCCCTCGAACACCACCACGCTGTCGCGCAGCACGCGGATCGGCTTGTGCCGCTTGACCACGCCCTCGACCACCATGCAGCCAGCCACCGCGCCAAACTTGGAACTGCGGAACACGTCGCGCACTTCCGCGGTACCGATGATCTCTTCGCGGATCTCCACGCCGAGGATGCCGGAGGCAACTTGCTTCACCTGATCGATGACGTCGTAGATGATCGAGAAGTAACGCAGGTCGACGCCGTTGGATTCGACCACCCGGCGTGCCGTTGCATCGGCGCGTACGTTGAAGCCGATGATGGTCGCCTTGGATGTCACCGCCGAGTTGGCATCGGATTCGGTGATGCCACCGACGCCCGAGCCGATCACGTTGATGCGGATGGCGTCGGTCGACAGCGCCGTCAGCGCCTCGCGCAAGGCCTGCACCGAACCCTGCACGTCGGCCTTGATCACCAGGTTGAGCGCCAGCTGGCCTTCGCCCTGCTGACCCATCTGCGCCATGATGTCTTCCATGCGATTGCCGGGCACGGCGACCATGCGCGATTCGCGGCGCTTGATGTCGCGTTGCTGCGCGACTTCCTTGGCCAGGCGTTCGTCGTCGACGACAACAAAGTCATCGCCGGCATCGGGTACGCCGGACAAGCCGAGCACCTGCACCGGAATCGACGGACCCGCTTCAGGCACCTGTGATCCGGTTTCGTCGAACAGCGCACGCACGCGGCCGTATTGCACGCCGCACACCAGGTAATCGCCTTTCTTCAGCGTGCCCTGCTGCACCAGCACCGTGGCCACCGGGCCGCGGCCCCTGTCGAGCGAGGACTCGATCACCACGCCGGTGGCGCGCGCATCGGTCACTGCCGTGAGTTCGAGCACTTCGGCCTGCAGCAACACCGCGTCCAGCAGCGCGTCCACGCCTTGGCCGGTCTTGGCCGAGACTTCGACGAATTGCGTATCGCCGCCGAATTCCTCGGCGACTACATCGTGCGCCAGTAACCCGTTCTTGACCTGCGACGGGTCGGCATCGGATTTGTCGATCTTGTTGATCGCGATGATCAGCGGCACCTTGGCTGCCTTGGCGTGCTGCACGGCTTCGATGGTTTGCGGCATGACGCCGTCATCGGCCGCGACCACCAGGATCACGATGTCGGTCAATTTGGCGCCGCGCGCACGCATCTGCGTAAACGCGGCATGGCCAGGTGTATCGAGGAAACTGATGACGCCCTTGTCGGTTTCGACGTGATAGGCGCCGATGTGCTGGGTGATGCCGCCCGCTTCGCCCGAGGCGACCTTCGTACGGCGGATGTAATCCAGCAACGAGGTCTTGCCGTGGTCGACGTGGCCCATGATGGTGACCACCGGCGGACGCGCAGTCCTGTCGCCCTGCACTTCCTCTGCGTGCGCCAGCAATTCGATTTCGGCATCGTCGCCACCGGCGCGAACCGCGGTATGGCCGAGTTCTTCTGCAACCAGCACGGCCGTGTCGTGATCGATGGTCTGGGTAATGGTGGCCATCACGCCCATCTTGAATAGCGTCTTGACCACGTCGCCGCCCTTGAGCGCAAGTTTCTGCGCGAGGTCGGCCACGGTGATCGCGTCACCGATGGCGATTTCGCGCACGATCGGCGCGGTTGGCCGGGAGAAGCCGTGCGCGCCGCCACCACTGCGCGCCTGTTCGGCCTGGCGCTTGGGCTTGGGTTTGCCGCGCGCGGTGGAGCGTCGCGCGCGATCGGTGGCGCTGAGATGCAACTGGCCGGCGAAACGACTGGCGCTGTCGTCATCCTCGACGCCTGCAACCATCGCGTGCGAACCGCGGGTCTTGTGCTTGGGCGTGCCGCGATCTTCACCACGCGGCGCTTCAGCGCGTGGCGCCGGTTTGGGCGCGCCGTGATGTCCGGGCTTGGGCTTGGTGGTTTCCTCGCGCGCTTCTACTTCGGCCACCGCCACTGCCACGATTTTTTCTGCTGCGGCTGCTTCTTCCAGGCGCTTGCGCTCGGCGACCTCATCAGCGCGACGCTTGTCATCCTCGGCCAGCTTCTGCTGCTCGGTCAGATTGCGTTGGCGCGATTCCTCGAGTTTGCGCAGCGCGTCTTCGCGCTCGTCGCTGACCGGCGGCGCTTCCATCTCGCCTGCCTTGAAGTAGGTGCGCTTCTGGCGCACTTCCACCGCAACGGTGCTCCTGGTTTTACCGCCACCTACCGTGAGCTCCTGCACCTTGCGCCGATTCAGCGTGATCTTCTTCGGCGCCGCGGCATCCTCGGCCGGCTTGTCGCCCTTGCCGTGCGCACGCTTGAGAAAGCCGAGCAATTTCATCTTTTCGATGCTGGTCACGACCTGGTCGGGACCGTCGAAGGCCATGCCGGCCTCGGCCAGCTGCTCCAACAGTTTCTCGACCGGTGCGTTCACCAGTTCGGCCAGCTTGCGGATTGTGGTTTGCTGCGACATTCGGTTTCCGTTAGTACATGGCGCGGGACGCATCCCACGCGTAATCAAGCCATTCTAGCGCGGTGCGACTGGGAAGGCCTTTGAGCCTTTTCTGCCGCGGATTTACACAGATTTACGCAGATAAAACTTTCTTATTGAATCGCTTTATCCGCGGTCATCAGATTTGATCCGCGGCCAAAAACGTTTTGGGCCCGTCTTATTCAAACCAGTGCTTGCGCGCCTCCATGATCAGCGCGGCGGCGCGTTCGGCGTCCATGTCCTCGATGTCGGTGATCTCATCGACGGCCAGATCGGCCAGATCGTCGCGGGTACGCACGCCACGCGAGGCGAGGATGTAGGCCGTGGCCTCGTCCATGCCTTCGAGTGTCAGCAGGTCTTCGGCCGGCTTGTGCTCGTCGAGTTCTTCCTCGACCGCCAAGGCGTCGTTGAGCAACGCATCGCGCGCGCGCGAACGCAATTCCTCGACGATGTCCTCGTCGAAGCCTTCGACCGCCAGCAATTCGCCGACCGGCACGTAGGCGATTTCCTCGACCGTGCTGAACCCCTCGGCGACCAGGATCCCGGCAATTTCCTCGTCGACCTCGAGCTTTTCGACGAACAACAGGCGTGCGGTGGTTTGTTCGGATTCCGACTTCGCGGCAACCTGGTCCTGCGTCATCACATTGAGCTGCCAGCCGGTCAGGCGGCTGGCGAGACGCACGTTCTGGCCGCCCTTGCCGATCGCCTGCGCCAGGCGCTCCTCTGCGACCGCGAGATCCATCGAGTGATGTTCCTCATCGACGATGATCGACTGCACTTCGGCCGGCGCCATCGCATTGATGACGAATTGCGCGGCGTTGTCGCTCCACAGGATGATGTCGACGCGCTCGCCGTTGAGTTCGTTGGAGACCGCCTGCACGCGCGAACCGCGCATGCCGATGCAGGCGCCGATGGGATCGGTACGCGTGTCGTGCGCGAGCACGGCGATCTTGGCGCGGTCTCCCGGATCACGTGCGCAGGCCTTGATCTCGACCAGGTCCTGCCCGACTTCGGGCACTTCCAGCTTGAACAGTTCCATCATGAATTCAGGCGCGGCGCGGCTGATGAACAACTGCGGACCACGCGGTTCCGTGCGTACGTCGTACAGATAGCCGCGGACACGATCGCCTGCGCGCAACGTGTCGCGCGGGATGCCCTTGTCCTTGGGAATGAATGCCTCGGCGTTGCCGCCCAGGTCCACGAAGATGTTGCCGCGCTCGGCGCGCTTGACCGTACCGGTGACCAGCTCGCCGACGCGGTCCTTCCACGCATCGACGACCTGCGCACGCTCGGCTTCGCGCACGCGCTGCACAATCACCTGCTTGGCGGCCTGTGCGGCGATGCGCCCGAAATCGACGTTGTCGATCTGCTCTTCGATGAAATCGCCGATTTCCGCGCCCTCGCTTTCATCGACGGCGTCCATCATGCGGATCTGGCGCTCGGGCGATTCCATCACCACGTCATCTGCGACCACTTCCCAGCGGCGGAAGGTTTCGTAGCTGCCGTCTTCCGGGTCGATTGCGACACGAACACTGACGTCCTGATCCGAATAACGCTTCTTCGCCGCCGACGCCAACGCGGCCTCGATCGCTTCGAAGATCACCTCGATCGGCACGCCTTTTTCATTGGCGACCGCGTCAACCACCAGCAACAGTTCCTTGCTCATCTCGATTTACTCCGCCTGGGACGGCTTGCGGGCCGTCGGCTTGTTGATGTCATTTTTTTTGGCGTCGGGCTTTTTAACGTCGGGCTTTCCGGACTTGCGAGGCGCACGCCCAGGTTTGTCTTTGTTGGCCGCGAAACCGAGCGCGGCCCAATCGGGCACGAGCCTGGCTTTCTCGATGTTGTCGAAGGCGACTTCGATCTCACCGCTGTCGACTTGATTGTTCTCGACCACGAACACGATCGAAGCGTCGTGGATACTTGCGATGGCGCCCTGCAAGCGGCGTCGGCCGTCCTGGGGCAGCTTCATCGTGACCTTGGCGGTTTCGCCAATGAAACGCGCGAACTGCGCAAGCGTGAACAACGGACGATCCAGTCCCGGCGACGACACTTCCAGCGTGTAGTTGCTGCTGATCGGATCTTCCACGTCGAGTTGCGCCGAGACTTCGCGGCTGACCGTTTCGCAATCCTCGATGCCGACCAAACGGCCTTCCCCAGCATCGGCCGGAACATCGATATACAGACGCAGCACCGCGCTGCCGGGCGTCGACAGGTAGTCGATTCCCAGCAGTTCCAGACCGAGCGAGGCGATCGTCGGGGTCAGCAATTCGACAATGTGTTGCGCTTTATCCATCTATCCTTTCAACAACGAATTTTATATTTTCCAGAAACAACAAGGGGCCCATTGGGCCCCTTCCGGTCTTGCATTGTTCCGGTGCCGATGCGCTGGCGCGTATCGACGAAGCCCTCGCCTTTCGTCAATAAAAAAGCCTCACATGGAGGCTTTTCGTATCGCTGAAAAGCGTGGTAGCGGGGGCAGGATTTGAACCTGCGACCTTCGGGTTATGAGCCCGACGAGCTGCCAGACTGCTCCACCCCGCAGCAGACTCGTAATTATGGTGATCCGCGTTGGTTATTGCAACCCCGGAAGGCTATTGCCTTGCGGGGAGGTGATCAAGTGTTGCACCTAGCGTCTCATGGTGGGACGCATGCGTGTTTTGCAGGAGCGCCAACGCTCGGTCCAAACCCAAGTGTCTTCAGGCAAACGCGTGCTGGCACCACGCCATGATGGGATTCCAGGCGAAGCCCAGCGCCAGCAGACCGAGGGCATTGACACCGAATACGATCCGCAGCGGGCGATTGTCGCGCGCCACCATATGCACATCACCATCGGGCTCGTCGAAATACATCACCTTGATGACGCGGATGTAATAGAACGCGCCGATCACGGCGCAGACGATGCCGACGATGGCCAGCCACAGCATCCCGCCATCCAGCGCTGCGCGCAGCACGGCGAGCTTGGCCCAGAAACCGAGGAACGGTGGCAGGCCGGCCAGTGATGCCATCACGCACATGACCAGCCCTGCGTGCCATGGACTGCGTGCATTGAGCCCCTTGAAGTCATCGATGCGGTCCGCCTCGAAATCGCCGCGCGACATCACCACGATGGCGCCGAACGCGGCCGTCGACATGATCGCGTAGCTGATCGCGTAGAACATCGCCGCGGCATAGCCTTGCGGACCACCACCGGCGATACCCATGAACAGGAAGCCGACATGGGAGATGGTGGAATACGCCAGCAGGCGCTTCAGATTGGTCTGCGCCAGCGCGACCACATTGCCGATGACCAGCGACAACGCGGCGAGGCCCGCGATCAACAGGCGCCAGCGGTCGTCGAGCGGACCGACGCCGCCTTCGAGCAGGCGATACGCCATCGCGAAAGATGCCAGCTTGGGCGCAGAACCGATGAACAAGGTGATCGGGGTCGGCGCGCCGTGATAGACGTCGGGCAACCACATGTGGAAGGGTGCGGCGCCAAACTTGAAGGCGATGCCGACAACCAGGAACACGACACCGGCCAGCAGCAGGTCTGCATTGGCCGAGCCTTCGACCGACGCGCGGATCTGCGCGAGATCGAGCGTGCCGGTCGCGCCGTAAATCAGCGACAGGCCGTACAGCAACATGCCCGAGGCCAGCGAGCCGAGCACGAAATACTTCATCGCCGCTTCCGACGCCAGTGGGCTGTCGCGATCGATCGCGACCAGCGCGTACGAACACAGCGCCAGCATTTCCAGGCCCAGATAGACCATGACCAGACTGCCGGCCGAGATCAGCAGCATCATGCCGCCGACCGCGAACAGCATCAGGATCGGCACTTCACCCTTGTACAAACCGCGCTCGCGCAGGAATGGCCACGCATAGATCAAGGCCAATGCACTGATCCCGCACGCGACCACCTTGAGCACGTCCGCGGTGGTGTCGCGGATGAACATGCCGTTGAGCACGACGCCCTGCCCACCCACCCCGGCCGCGATCAATACGATGACGACGACAAGGATGGCGATGGCCGACAGATGCGTGATGATGCGGCGCGACTCGTCGATGAACAGGTCGAGCATCAGCAGCGCGAACGTTGCGCCGATCAACACCATCTCGGGCAGCAACGGCAGCAGGTCGGCGGCGGTGGGCATGGTTGGCGTCATCACAGTCCCGTGAGCTTGCTCGACGCGATCTGCGTCGCCAGTTGCGCGATGGAAGGCTCCATCAAATCCGTCAGCGGTTTCGGCCAGATGCCGAGCGCCAGCACGCCGATGGCGAATACGCCGAGCACCAGGATCTCGCGCGGATTGATGTCCTCGAGTTCGGCGACGTGCGCGTTGCCGACTTCGCCGAACACCACGCGCTTGACCAGCCACAAGGTGTAGGCCGCGCCGATGACCAGCGTGGTCGCCGCCGCGAATGCGATCAGGGGATGCTTCTGGAAACTGGCCAGGATCACCATGAATTCGCCGGTGAAACCGGACGTGCCCGGCAAACCGGCATTGGCCATGCTGAACAACACGAACAACGCGGCGAACCACGGCATGGTGTTCACCACGCCGCCGTAATCGCGGATCATGCGGCTGTGCATGCGGTCGTACAGCACGCCAACGCAGGAGAACATCGCGGCGGAAATGAAGCCGTGCGAGATCATCTGCACCATTGCGCCCTGCAGGCCGAGGCGCGCCGCATCGACATTGCCGGCATCGCGCACCAGACCCAATGCGATGAATGTGCCCAGCGTGACAAAGCCCATGTGCGACACCGACGAGTACGCGATGAGCTTCTTCATGTCGTCCTGCGCCAGCGCGACCAGACCGACGTAGATGATCGCGATCAGGCTCAGCGCGATCACCACCCACGCGAATTCATGGCTGGCGTCGGGAACGATCGGCAGGCTGAAACGCAGGAACCCGTATCCGCCGATCTTCAACATGATCGCCGCCAGGATCACCGAGCCACCGGTCGGCGCCTCGACGAGCGCATCGGGCAACCAGGTATGCACCGGGAACATCGGCACCTTGACCGCGAATGCGATCAGGAAAGCGAAGAACAGCCACATCTGCTCGGTCGCGCTCAACGGCAGCGCGTACATGTCCGCCAGCTGCCAGCTGCCGCCCTTCAGGTACAGGTAGATCAGGCCAACCAGCATGAACACCGAGCCGAGGAAGGTGTAGAGGAAAAATTTCACCGATGCGTAGACGCGGCGCGGTCCACCCCACACGCCAATGATGATGAACATCGGGATCAGCATGCCTTCGAAAAACACGTAGAACAGCATCGAATCGAGCGCGCTGAACACGCCGATCATCAGCCCTTCGAGGAACAGGAACGCGGCGTAGTACTGGCTGACGCGCTTGTCGATGGAACCCCATGCGCCGATCAGCACCAGCGCCGTGGTCAGCGTGGTGAGGCCGATCAATGCGACCGAAATACCGTCCGCCCCGAGGTTGTACTGGATGTCGTAAACCGGGATCCACGCGTGCCGTTCGACGAACTGCATGGCGGGGCTGGCGAAATCGAAGCCGGTGAACAGCGGCACGCTGAGCGCGACGCAGACCAGCGCGATCGCCAGCGCCAGCCAGCGTGCGTTTTGCGGACGGCCGTTGCCCAACGCCAGCAGCACTGCACCGCCGAGGATGGGCAGCCAGATCAACAGACTTAGCAGGGGCCAGTTAGACACGCAGGGGTTTTCCGTCTGTCATTGATTCGATCAGCGCCAGTACCGGATCAGCACGGCAAGCAGTGCAATCAGGCCGAGGATCATCGCGAAGGCATAGTGGTAGAGATAACCCGATTGCATGCGGCGCAGCACGCCGGAGAACAAATCGACGACGCGCGCGCTGCCGTTGACCGCGACGCCATCGATCAGGTTGCTGTCGATGCTGCGCGAGAGTTTGCCCAGTCCCAGACCGCCGGCGGCAAAGCCGTCGACCCACAGGTCGTCCATGCCGTACTTGTTTTCCAGCACGCGCACCGGCCAGGCGAAGGTTTTACGGGCCCTGGCCGCGAGCTCTGGCTTCCACCAGTACATCACCGTGGCCAGGGCGAAGCCGCCTAGTGCAAGCCAGAACGGCGGCGTGGTCAATCCGTGCAGCGCGAACGCCACCGGGCCATGGAATTCCTCGCCGAGCTTCCCGATCACATCGCGCGCTGCGGGAACATCGATCGCGCCCAGGAAGAACGGAAGTTGCTTGGCGTGACCTAGCATGTCGGTGCCGAACAACATCGGTCCGACGGTGAAAAAGCCGATCGCGATTGAGGGGATCGCCAGCAGGATCAGCGGCAGCGTCACCACCCACGGCGACTCGCGCGGATCGTGGGCGGCATGATGGGTGTGCGCATGCTCGTCATGCGCAACGTCATGCACTACCGGAGCCCCATCTTTTGTGGGAGGGGCTTCAGCCCCGAGGCTGGCATCGCGGAATCGCTCCTTGCCGTGGAACGTCAGGTACAACAATCGGAAACTGTAGAAGCTGGTGACGAATACGCCTGCCAGAACGGCCCAGTATCCATACGTCGCCACCCAGTTATGCGCTTCGTGGGCGTGATGCGCGGCGGCTTCGATGATGGTGTCCTTTGAATAGAACCCACTGAAGAACGGCGTTCCAACCAGCGCCAGCGTGCCGATCCACATCGTCAAGAACGTGATCGGCATGTATTTGCGCAGGCCGCCCATGCGACGCATGTCCTGCTCGTGGTGCAGCGCGATGATCACCGAACCAGCCCCTAAAAACAGCAGCGCCTTGAAGAAGGCATGGGTCATCAGGTGGAAGATCGCCGCGCTGTAGGCCGACACGCCGAGTGCAACCGTCATGTAACCGAGCTGCGACAGCGTCGAATAGGCGACCACGCGCTTTATGTCGTTCTGCACGATGCCGATCAGCCCGGTGAAGAATGCCGTAGTCGCGCCGATGAACAGTACGAAATTGAGTGCGGTCTGCGACAGCTCGAACAACGGCGACATGCGCGCCACCATGAAGATGCCGGCGGTGACCATGGTCGCGGCATGGATCAGTGCCGAGATCGGCGTCGGGCCTTCCATCGAATCCGGCAGCCACACATGCAATGGCACCTGCGCCGACTTGCCCATCGCGCCGATGAACAGGCAGATGCAGATCAGCGTCGGCACCGACCAGTCGTATCCGCTGATGACCTGCACCGATGCATCGCGGATGGTCGGCGCATTGGCGAACACGGTCGCGTAGTCCAGCGTGCCGAACCAGTACAGCACCGCCGCGATACCGAGCAGGAAGCCGAAATCGCCGACGCGGTTCACCAGGAACGCCTTGAGGTTGGCGAAGATCGCGCTCGGCCGCTTGAACCAGAACCCGATCAACAGGTACGACACCAGGCCAACTGCTTCCCAGCCAAAGAACAGCTGCAGGAAGTTGTTCGCCATCACCAGCATCAGCATCGAGAACGTGAACAGGCTGATGTAGCTGAAGAATCGCTGGTAACCGTCGTCGTCGGCCATGTAGCCGATGGTGTAGATGTGCACCAATAGCGAGACGAAGGTGACTACCAGCATCATCATCGCCGTGAGCTTGTCGACCATGAAGCCGACGTGCGCCTGCAGGTTGCCGACCTGGAACCAGGTGTAGATGTTCTCGTTGAACGGCGCGGCACCCTGCCCCACCAGTTGCCACAACACGTAGCCCGACAGGGCGCAGCTGATCCCTACGCCGAGAATGGTCACCCAGTGCGCGCCGGCGCGGCCGATGCGGCGACCGAACAGGCCGGCGAGGATCGCGCCAAGCAATGGCGCCAGCACGATGACCAGCAGCATCGATTTCGAGATTGCAATTTCGATGCCCGGCATCGGCTCAGCCCTTCAAGGTATCGATTTCCGCGACGTTGATCGTGCGCCGGTTGCGGAACAGGGTGACCAGGATCGCCAGGCCGATCGCGGCCTCCGCTGCGGCCACGGTCAGGATGAAGAACACGAACACCTGTCCTGCCGCGTCGTTCAGATGCCGCGAGAACGCGACGAAATTGATATTGACTGCGAGCAGCATCAGTTCGATCGACATCAGCAGCACGATCACGTTTTTGCGATTCAGAAAAATGCCAGCCACGCTGATGCAGAACAGCGCGGCGCCAAGTGCGAGGTAATGGCCCAGGCCAATCGACGACGCGATCATGGTCGTGCCTCCTCAATGGCAGCAGGTGGGGCGACATCCGCTTTTTCAGCAGGCATGCTGATCATGCGCAGGCGGTCGGACGCGCGCACGCGCGATTGCGCGGGGGGATCCTGATGCTTGACACCGCTGCGGCGGCGCAAGGTCAGCATCACCGCGGCGATCACCGCGATGGTCAAAATCACGGCGGCCACTTCGAATGGCAGCAGGAAATCGGTGAACAACGCGCGCGCCAGCCAGGTGGTATTGGAAACGCCGGTCACGGCGACCGTATCGGCCGCGAACGGCAGCAGCCTCGCCTTGACGCCGATCAGCACCACCATCTCCACCAGCATCACCACCGCCACGATCAAGCCGATCGGCAGGTAGCGCACATAACCTTCGCGCAGTTCCTCGACATCGACGTCGAGCATCATCACCACGAACAGGAACAACACCATTACCGCGCCCACGTACACCAGGATCAGCGCGATGCCGAGGAATTCAGCGCCGGCCATGATCCAGGTGCAGGCCACGGAAAAGAACGTCAGGACCAGGAACAGCGCCGCGTGCACCGGATTCCTGACGCCGATCACCGCCACCGCGGACAGCACGGTCGCGATGGCGAAGGCGTAGAAGGCCAGCAGTGTCAGATCCATGGGGTCAGGTCCATGTCGTGCTCATCGGAAAGGCGCGTCGGCAGCGCGGCGTTCGGCGATTTCGACTTCAAGCCGGTCGCCGATCGCCAGCAGTTGTTGCTTGTTGACGATGCTCTGTTCGCGTTTATCAAAATGGTATTCGTGGATATGGGTTTCCACGATCGAATCGACCGGGCAGCTCTCTTCGCAGAAGCCGCAGTAGATGCACTTGAACAGGTCGATGTCGTAACGCGTGGTACGCCGCGTGCCGTCTTCGCGCGGCTCCGAATCAATGGTGATCGCCAGCGCCGGGCAGACCGCTTCACACAACTTGCAGGCGATGCAGCGCTCTTCACCGTTGGGATAGCGGCGCAGCGCATGCAGGCCGCGGAAACGTGGCGACTGCGGCGTTTTCTCCATCGGATACATCAACGTGTACTTCGGCTTGAACAGATACTTCAGCGTCAAGCCGAGCCCCTGCATCAACTCGATCAGCAGCAGGCTCTTGAAGTAGGAAGCAATGCGTGTCATATCAGCTCCCCGGCACGAACACGTTGAAGTAGGCCAGCAACGCGGTCACGAAGATCCACGCGATGGTGATCGGGATGAAAACCTTCCAACCCAGCCGCATGATCTGGTCGTAGCGGTAACGCGGGAACGACGCGCGGAACCAGATGAAGGCGCTGGCGAAGAAGAACACCTTGGCGAACAACCACCACCAGCCATCGACCGACAGGAAGGGAATGCCCCATCCATGGAACGGCGACAACCATCCGCCCAGGAAAAACAACGGCGTCAGGAAGCTCACTAGGATCATGTTGGCGTATTCCGCCAGGAAGAACAGCGCGAACTGCGAACCCGAGTATTCGACCATGTGGCCGGCGACGATTTCCGATTCGCCTTCCACCACGTCGAACGGCGCACGGTTGGTTTCGGCCACGCCCGAGACGAAGAAGATGATGAACAGCGGGAACAGCGGCAGCCAGAACCATTCAAATAATCCGGCATTGCCGGCCTGTGCCATGACGATCTCGGTCAGGTTCAAGCTGCCGGCCGCCATCAGCACGCCGACCAACGCGAAGCCCATCGCGATTTCGTATGACACGACCTGCGCGGCGGAACGCATCGCACCGAGAAAGGCGTACTTGGAGTTCGATGCCCAGCCGGCGAGGATGATGCCGTACACGCCGAGCGAGGTCATCGCCAACAAATACAACAAGCCCGCGTTGGCGTTGGATAGCACGATCTGCTGGTCGAACGGCACCACCGCCCACGCCGCGAATGCGGGCGCGAGCGTAATGATCGGCGCAAGGATGTACAACACGCGCTGCGCGCTGGATGGCTGGATGACTTCCTTGAACAGCAACTTGAACACGTCGGCGAATGCCTGTAGCACGCCCATGCCGACATACATCGGCCCGCGCCGCACGTGCATCCAGCCGATCAGCTTGCGTTCCCAGACGACGTAGAAGGCCACGGTGATGATCACCGGCACGGCGATTGACAGGATCTTCAACACGATCCAGATCAACGCGCCGACGACGCCGAACGACAGCAGCCAGTCGCGGAACGGCTCGAAGAGCGACATCAGCATCATGCGCGGCGTATCTCCACGCGACCCGGCAGCAGCGGCGCAGTCGCGCCGTAACCGCTTTCGACCCAGATACAACCCGCTGCGACCTTGTCGCTGACGAAGACTTGCAATGTCGCCATGCCCGAGACGTTGTCGACGTTCGCCATCGCGCCGTCTTCGAGACCAATGCGCCGTGCATCGTCGGGGTGCAATGTGATGCGCGGACCAAGTGTCAGCGGGTGGTCCTGCAAGGCCTGGGCGCGGCGCACCACCGCATCGGTCCGATAGATCGCCTGCGATGCGACGACCTCCAATCCAGAGACGGAAGCATGCTTTGCTAACGCCTTGCGTACCAAGTCCCGAGTTCCGAATCCGAAGTCCAGCTCCTTGATGTCGTCCCGCAACCCAGGCAAATCAGTGAACTCAAACCCCACCGCACCCAGCTCCGCACCCAACGCACGCAACACGCGCCAACCCGGCCGCGCCTCGCCCCGCAACTTGCCACCAGCGACAGCTAACTGGTCGCGGCCATCGAGGTTGGTGAGCGTGGCGTCGATTTCCGGCAACAACCCGATCGGCAGGATCACGTCGGCGACGGCACGTGTCGATTGGCAGGCGAAGTGGCTGAAGGCCACGACCTGCGCATCGCCGAGCGCCTTCAGCGCGTGGGACTGGTCGGCGAAATCCAGACCCGGCTCGATGCCGTAGATCACATACGCCGCGCGCGGCTCGGCCAGCATCGCCTGCGCGTCGCGTGACTGTGGCAACACACCGTGCTTGACCAGGCCAACCGCGTTCGCGCCCTGCGGAACCCGGCACAACACGGCGTTGGTTGCGGCCACGAAGTCGTTGACCGCCGAGCGAATCGCAGACGCCTGCAAGCCGCTTTCGGCAACGCTGCCGACGATCACCGCAACACGATTGGCGCCTTCGATCTTCAATGATCCCAATGCGCTGGCGATCTGTGTCGGTGCGACGATCTGCTTGGAGGCGATATCGAACGTAAACTCGAAATCGACCGGATTGATGACGTGCACCTTGGCGCCGCGCGTCCATGCCTTGCGCACACGCTGGTGCAGGAGCGGCAGTTCATGACGAAGGTTGGAGCCCACGATGACGATGTTGTCGCACTGTTCGATCTCTGCCGACGGCATCGCGAACGCTTCGGCAACCGCCCCATCGGACAGATCCTGCTGCGCGATGCGATGATCGAGATTGCCGGTGCCGAGCGCCTCGGCGAGACGGGCCAGCAATGC
Source organism: Lysobacter sp. (assembly GCA_026786005.1). Classification (GTDB taxonomy): domain Bacteria; phylum Pseudomonadota; class Gammaproteobacteria; order Xanthomonadales; family Xanthomonadaceae; genus JALYOU01. The sequence continues at coordinate 24,671 of JAJAYW010000150.1, forward strand.
GCCTTCCTCGTTCGAGGTCGACGGATGCACCAGCATGCCAAGATCGTCGGCGGCGTTGTCGCGCAGGATTTTCGCCGCTTTCGCCAACGCCTCATCCCATGACGCTTCGCGCCACTCGCCGCCGTCCTTGATCAGGGGTGTGAGGGCACGATCTTCGGCGTACAAGCCTTGGTGCGAATAGCGGTCGCGATCGGACAGCCAGCATTCGTTGACGGCCTCGTTGTCGCGCGGCACGGTGCGCAGCACATCACCGCGACGCACGTGCAGGAACAGGTTGCTGCCGAGTGCGTCGTGGTAGCCGAGCGATTCGCGCGCGATCAATTCCCAGGGCCGTGCGCGGAAACGGAACACCTTGTTGGTCAATGCGCCGACCGGACACACATCAATAACGTTGCCGGACAACTCGGTCGTCAATGGCTTGCCATCGTAGGTGCCAATCTGGAGATCCTCGCCGCGCTGCATGCTGCCCAATTCGTAGGTTCCGGCAATTTCGGCGGTGAAGCGCACGCAACGCGTGCAATGGATGCAACGCGTCATGTCGGTAGCGACCAGCGGGCCGAGATCCTCGTCGGCGACTACGCGCTTGCGTTCGCTGAAGCGGCTGACCGAACGGCCGTAACCCAGCGAGAGATCCTGCAATTCGCACTCACCGCCCTGATCGCAGATCGGGCAGTCCAGCGGATGGTTGATCAGCAAAAATTCCATGACGTTGCGCTGCGACTTCAAGGCCTTGTCGCTGCGCGTGGACACTTTCATGCCATCCATGACCGGCGTGGCGCAGGCCGGCGCCGGTTTCGGCATCTTCTCGACTTCGACCAGGCACATGCGGCAGTTCGCCGCGATCGCAAGTTTGTCGTGGTAGCAGAAACGCGGAATCGGAATCCCAGCCTTGTCGGCGGCCTGGATGATCATCGAACCCTTGGGCGCAAACAGTTCCTTGCCGTCGATCTGGATGGCGACGTGGTCGGGAGGCGTGTTGGGGTTGGCTGGCTGCGCGCTCATGCCGCAACCTCCAGCTTCGCATCCACAATCGAACGCCCATTGCGGATGAAATAATCAAACTCATCCCAGTAATGCCGCAGGAAACCCTGCACCGGCCACGCGGCAGCTTCGCCGAAGGCGCAGATGGTGTGGCCCTCGATCTGGCCGGCAGCCGCCTTCAACATGTGCAGGTCATCGAGCGTGGCCTGGCCATCGACGATGCGCGTCAGCATGCGGTACATCCAGCCGGTGCCCTCGCGGCATGGCGTGCACTGGCCGCAGGATTCGGCGTAGTAGAAGCGCGCAATGCGCTGGCAGGCGCGCACCATGCACGTTGTCTCGTCCATGACGATGACCGCGCCGGAACCCAGGCCCGATCCGGCCTTCTGGATCGCGTCATAGTCCATGGTCAGCGACATCATCGTGTCGCCCGGCAACACCGGCATCGACGAACCGCCCGGGATCACACCCTTGAGCTGGTGGCCGTTGCGCACGCCGCCCGCCATCTGCAGCAATTCTGAAAATGGCGTGCCGAGGCGGACTTCGTAATTGCCCGGCTTGTTGACGTGACCGGACACCGAAAACACCTTCGGGCCGCCGTTGTTCGGCTTGCCCAGGTTCAAGAACCATTCGGCGCCGTTGCGGATGATCGCCGGCACCGACGCGTAGGTTTCGGTGTTGTTGATCGTGGTCGGTTTGCCGAACAGGCCGAAGTTGGCCGGGAACGGCGGCTTGTAGCGCGGCTGGCCTTTCTTGCCTTCCAGCGACTCCATCAACGCCGTTTCTTCGCCGCAGATGTAGGCGCCCGCGCCCAGTGCGTTGTAGATCTCGATGTCGACACCGGAACCCAGAATGTTCTTGCCGAGCCAGCCGTTCTTGTAGGCATCGGCCGTGGCTTCCTCGAGATGTTCGAACGGCTCGTGGTGGAATTCACCGCGCAGGTAGTTGTAAGCCACGGTGCTGCCGGTGGCGTAGCACGCGATCGCCATGCCCTCGATCACCGCATGCGGGTTGTAGCGCAGGATGTCGCGATCCTTGCAGGTGCCCGGCTCCGACTCATCGGAATTGCACAGGATGTATTTCTGCATGGTGCCCTTGGGCATGAAGCTCCACTTCAACCCGGTCGGAAAGCCCGCGCCGCCGCGACCGCGCAATCCGGATTGCTTGACCATGTCGATGACGTCGGCGGGCGCAATCTTCTGTTCGATGATCTTGCGCAGCGCGCTGTAACCGCCCGTCTTGAGGTAATTCTCGTACGACCACGGCTTGTCGAAATGCAGCGTGGTGAACACAACATTGTGTTCCTGCGGAGCAGGCCCAACCGGACCACTGGAATGCGCATGCGCCATTACTTCAACCCGTCCAGCAGCTCGTCTACTTTCGCAGCGTCGAGATGTTCGTGGTAATGCCCGTTGATCACCATCATCGGCGCGCCGGCACACGCCGCCAGGCATTCCTCTTCGCGCTTGAGGAAAATGCGGCCATCAGCGCTGGATTCGCCGGTCTTGCAGCCGAGTTTTTTCTCGGCGTGCCGGACCAGGTCTTCCGCGCCGTTCAACCAGCAACTGATGTTGGTGCAGATCGCGACGTTGTGGCGGCCGACCTTGTGGGTTTCGAACATCGAGTAGAAGGTCGCCACTTCATAGGCCCAGACCGGCGGCAGGCCGAGATATTTGGCGACGCCCGCGATCAGTTCGTCGGTGAGCCAGCCATCGTTCTGTTGCTGCGCCGCATGCAGGCCTTGTAACACTGCAGATCGCTTTCGATCGGGCGGAAACTTGGCCAGCCAATGGTCGATGTGCGCGCGCGTTTCGTCCGACAGCACGACCATCGGATCGACATTGCGCGCGGTTTCGAAATTGCCGGTGGCTTTCATGCGTTGTGATCCACGGAAGCAACACTCCGCTCATGCTGGGCTTGTCGAAGCATCATCGGTCGATCTCCCCGAAGACGATGTCGTAC
>JAJAYW010000151.1 GCA_026786005.1 Lysobacter sp.
GGCGGAAGAGCGCGAGCATGCCGGCAGCATCCTGGCTGATGCGCGGGTAGAGCTCTGAGTAAGTCTGGTCGAGCCACGCATTGGCGACCATCGCGGGTCCGCCGTGGCCGGGGCCGGCGATGTAGAGCACCTCGAGATTCTTGCGAACAATGAGGTGGTTGAGGTGCGCGTAGACGAGGCTCAGCGCGGGGGAGGTTCCCCAGTGTCCAAGCAGGCGCGGCTTGATGTGTTCGGTCGTGAGCGGTTGTTCCAGCAGCGGGTTGGCGTGCAGATAGATCTGGCCGACGGAGAGATAGTTCGCCGCCCGCCACCATGCGTGCATCTTTGTCAGTAGTTCGGGAGTCAGCGTTGCCATGGTCATTCCTTGCGCGATGGGGGGATCAGCACTGTCGCTGCCGCGACGCGATCACAGGCCGGTGAGCGCGGAGTCGACGACGCCCTGCGCCTCGCCCAGCAGTCGTCGCAGGTGCGCGTCGTCGCGAAAACTTTCCGCGTAGATCTTGTAGAGGTCTTCGGTGCCCGACGGCCGCGCCGCGAACCAGCCGCCGTCGGTGACCACCTTGATGCCGCCAATCGGCGCGCCGTTGCCGGGCGCCTTGTCGAGGATGTTCCGGACCACGTCGCCGGCGAGCTGCGTGCTGACGACCTGCTGCGGCGCGAGTTTCGACAACGCTGACTTCTGCGCCGCATTCGCCTGCGCTTCGACCCGGTCGGCGAAGACCTCGCCGAGTTCGTTGGTCAACGCGCGATACAACTCGCCGGGGTCGCGTCCGCGTTGCGCGGTCATCTCGGCCGACAACAACGCCATGACGATGCCGTCCTTGTCGGTGGTCCATACCGTGCCGTCGCGTCGCTGGCACGATGCGCCCGCGCTTTCCTCGCCGCCGAACCCGAGCGATCCGTCGAACAGGCCATCGGCGAACCATTTGAAACCGACCGGCACCTCGAGCAGCCTGCGTCCGAGCCGTGCGGTGACGCGGTCGATCATCGCGCTGCTGACGACCGTCTTGCCGACGGCCGCATCCCGGTTCCATCGCGGACGTTGTTGAAACAGATAGTCGATCGCGACGCTGAGGTAGTGATTTGCCGGGAGTAGTCCGACACTCGGCGCCACCACGCCGTGGCGGTCATGGTCGGTGTCGCAGGCGAATGCGATGTCGTATTGGTCCTTGAGTGCGATCAGCCGCCGCATCGCGTACGCCGACGACGGGTCCATCCGGATGCGGCCGTCCCAGTCCAGCGTCATGAAGCCGAATTGCGGATCGACCTGGTCACTGACCACATCCAGGTTGATCCGGTAGTGCTGGGCGATGCGCGACCAGTAGTGCACCCCGGCGCCGCCCAGCGGATCGACGCCCATGCGGATGCCGGACGCGCGGATCGCATCGAAGTCGAGCACATTGCCCAGGTCGGCGACATACGCGCCGATGAAATCGTGCTGTTGCGTGGTGGACCGATTGCGCGCTTGTTCGATGGGCAACCGTCGAACCTCTCTCAGCCCGCCTTCGAGCAACGCGTTGGCGCGATCCTGGATCCAGCCCGTGACCGCGGTATCCGCCGGGCCGCCGTTGGCGGTGTTGTACTTGAAGCCGCCGCTGTCAGGCGGGTTGTGCGAGGGCGTCACGACGATGCCGTCGGCAAGGCCTTGGTGGCGGCCGCGGTTGTGCAGCAGGATCGCGTGAGAGATCGCCGGCGTCGGGATGAATTCTCCATCGTTGGCGATGCGCACTTCCACGCTGTTCGCAGCCAGCACCTCCAGCGCGGTTTCGAACGCCGGCGATGACAAGGCATGCGTATCGATACCGATGAACAACGGCCCGTCGATGCCCTGCTGCCTGCGGTAGTCGCAGACCGCTTGGCTGATCGCCAAGATGTGGTGCTCGTTGAAGCTGCCGTTGAACGACGTGCCGCGATGCCCCGAGGTGCCGAATGCCACGCGTTGCGACGGGTTGGCCGGATCGGGCTTGACGCCGTCATAGGCATCCACCAGCCGGGACAGATCGACCATGGGCGCAGCCTGTGCCGGCTGCCCTGCCAGAGGACTGATCCCGGTGTCCATCAGCGCGCGTGCCCTTCGATGCGTGAACGAGTCATTGGCACGATGATCGAACCTGCACGAGCGAGGTGCGTGGCGACGTGCATCGCCTATCCCTTCCGCGTGGCGAGCGCATCGCGTTTGTCAGCAATCCTCTGCAGCAGTGACTGCCACGACTTCACGAATGAGGCAGCACCCTCGCGTTGCAACTGCACCGCCAACGCATCGATGTCGATGCCGGCCTTTGCCAAGCGGTCCAACGCGGCCTCGGCATTGCCGCCTTCGGGTTCCATCGCGCCGCGTAATTTGCCGTGGGCGGCGAAGGCCTTCAGCGTCTTTTCCGGGATCGTGTTGATCGTGTACGGCGCGGCCAGCGCCTCGATATAGAGCGTGTCGGAGGCCTCTGGATCCTTGGTCCCGGTACTGGCCCACAGCAGCCGCTGCGGATGCGCGCCGGCGGCGGCGAGTGTCTGCCAGCGATGTGAGACCAGCAGTTCGCGATAGGCGCGATAGGTGCGCTGGCCGACGGCGATGCCGAGTGTGTTGCGCAGTTCCACCGGCACCTTGTCGGCGACCGCCTTGTCCCAGCGGCTCACGAACAGCGAGGCGACCGATTCGACCACGGGGTCGAGCCCAGCCGCGATGCGTCGTTCGATGCCGCGCAGGTAGGCTTCGGCCGCAGCGAGATACTGCACGCGCGAGAACAGCAGGGTGACGTTGATCGGCACGCCGGCAAAGATCGCTTCCTCGATCGCCGGCACCCCTTCCGGCGTTCCGGGAATCTTGACGAACAGGTTGGGACGATCGGCCTGCGCATGGATCTGCCTTGCAGCGGCGACGCTGCCCGCGGTGTCGGCAGCCAGCAACGGCGAGACTTCCATCGACACCCAGCCATCCACGCCGTCGGTGGCGTCGAACACCGGCCGGAACAGGTCGGCGGCTCGTCGCAGATCCTCCAGCGCGAGTTCCATGAACAGGACCTCGCCAGATTTGCCCGCCTTCGCTTTCTCGCGAATGCCGTCGTCATAGGCAGCGGTGCCGCCGATCGCCTCGTCGAAAGTCGTCGGATTCGAGGTCAGTCCGGTGATCGAGAAGTTGGCGATGTAATCGCCCAAGGCACCGTTGTCGAGGAGCTCGCGGGTGAGGTTGTCCAGCCACAGGCTCTGGCCGAGATGGTGCAGCTGCTGCGTCCTGTTCATGCGTGCTCCTGGGGGTGTGCCGAAAACCAGTCCAGGTCGTGATCGCACAGATCGCCGATCCGCTCGATCACGCGATCCGGTAGCGGATCGACCGTCGTATTAGCCGCTTCGACGGCGTAATGTCCCTGGCGCACGAACACTGTAGTCAGCTTGTCGCCCAGGGCCAGCTTCATCGCCGCCAGCAGTTGCGCTTTGTCGTCAATCATCACGTAGTGCCGCGCGGGCAATCGCTGCTGCATCGCCGCCAGCATGCGCTCCTTGTGCAGGTAGATCAGCACGCGACCCTCGACCGCATCCCAGATGCCGGATTGCTGGATCTTGCGTGGCTGGAACACCACGTCTCCGTCCGACAGCACGGCTGGCAGGCCCAGCCTGCGCAGATGCGCGATTGCTTCGAGCGCGCGCGGGTACAGTCGTTCCGCGAACGGGTAGTCCAGCAGGAAGGCTGACATCTGCAACAGATCGGGATCGTCATCCAGGCCGATACGAAACGCCTGTAGCGTCGCAAGATAGTCCGCGTAGCCCAGTTGCTTGCGCAGATCGGCATAGATCGTCCAGTAACGCATCGATTCCGCCGCACCGAATGTCTGTTCGAGCCGCACACGCAAATCCGCTGCGAAGCGGTCGTTGTCGAGCAGGGTGTTGTCCACATCCAGCAGAAACACCAGGTCGCGAATGGTCAACATGGCTGGCTCACTTCCGGCCCGGGCGGAAGCGCCAGGTAATGGATCGGCCGCGCGGCGGCGCCCAACACCAGCTTGAGTCGATCGCAGGGGGCGACATCGTTGTAGCCGCCGTCGACGTATTGCAGCGGCGCGGAGAGCTTGGCGAACACAATGGTATCGGGTCGCGCCATCCGGGCTCCATTTAGCAGCCGGTTTTGTCGAGGGTCCGCAGCACCCATGCGCATCTCCAACGCAGTCCGACCTGCGAGCGTCACGAGATGATTCCTCCCTTCAGCCGCGCCGTCTTCAGCGCCATCGATCGCTGCACGAACTTGACCAGTTCCACGACGGCTACCGGGATCAGGGAACAGGCGGCGATCACCCCCCAGTCTGCGGTGGTGAGCGCGACGGTGCCGAGTACCGTCTGCAGGAACGGTACGTAAACCGCTGCCATCTGCAGCAGCAAGCAGAACAGCACAGCCGCCCAGAGCCAGCCGTTGGTGAACAGGCTGGCAGTAAACGCCGACCGTGTCCGCGAACGCGCGTTGAAGGAATGGAAGACATTGGCAAGGGTCAGCGTCATGAACGCGATCGTGACCGCGTGGCGCAGGTCGACGCCTTCCGTGCCGTACCACCGCATGCCGATGTAGAACGCCAGCAGCGTTACCCCTGCGAGCAGCAGGCCCTGCCAGACGATCAGCACGACGAAGTGCCGGGTCATCAACGGCTGGTTGGGGTCGCGCGGCGGTCGTTTCATCACATCCGGCGCCGACGGTTCCAGCGTGAGCGCCATCGCGGGGAAGATGTCGGTGACGATGTTGATCCACAAAATCTGCAGCGCGCCCAAGGGCAACGGCCAGCCGATCATGATCGCGGCGAACACCGTCACGATCTCCGCGAAGTTGGTGGAGAACAGGTAGTGGATGAAGCGAAGGATGTTGTGGACGATGATCCGCCCTTGCTCCACCGCGCCGACGATGGTGGCGAAGTTGTCGTCGGTGATCACCATGTCGGCGGTTTCCTTCGCGACCTCGGTGCCCTTGATGCCCATGGCGATGCCGATGTCGGCTTTCTTCAGGGCCGGGGCGTCGTTCACCCCATCGCCGGTCATCGCGACCACCTGTCCGTTCAACTGCAGCGCCTCGACGATCTGCAGCTTGTGCTCGGGCGAGACACGGGCGAACACGGCCGCGTCGGCAACGACAGCCTGCCATCCTGCTGCATCCAGGCCGCTCAGCTCGCGGGCATGCACGGTCCGCAAGGCACGACCCTGGGCGTCGCGGTCGATTCCCAGCTGGCGCGCGATCTCGGAGGCCGTCGCAGGCTGGTCGCCGGTGATCATGACCGCGCGGATGCCCGCCTCACGACAGATGGCCATGGTGGCCCGCGCCTCGTCTCGGAGCGGGTCGATCATGCCGACCTGGCCGACGAAGACCAGCTCCCGGCCAAGGTCGTCACCGCCATAGCCCTCCGGCAGCTCCCGGTACGCCAGTCCAAGCACGCGCAGGGCGGTGCCGGCCAACTCGCGGTTGGCCTCTTCCCAGTGTTGCCGGTCGGCCGGCGTCAGCGGCGCAATGCCGGCGGCACCGAGTTGCGAAACGCTCGCTTCGAGCAGCGTTCCGGGCGAACCCTTCACGTACGCGACCGTGGTGCCCGCCGGCGTGCGGTGCACCGTGACCATCCGCTTGGTCTCGCTGCTGAACGGGACCTCGGTAACGCGCGGATACTCGCGCTCCATGGCGGCGCGGTCCAACCCGCCTTTTTCCGCGGCGACAATCAGCGCCGCTTCGGTCGGGTCGCCCAGGATGGTGGCGTCGCCGTCTTTGCGGTCGACCTGCGCGTCGTTGCACAACAGGCCGATCCGCAGCGCGAGCTGCAGTGGCTCATCGGCACTGGCGTCGACGTTCTGTCCCGCGACGCGGAACTCCCCGGCCGGCGCATAGCCGGCGCCGGTGACCTCGACGCGGCGCTCACCGAGCTGGAACGCGCGGACCGTCATCTCATTGCGAGTCAGCGTCCCGGTCTTGTCGGTGCAGATGACCGTGGTCGAGCCGAGCGTTTCGACTGCGGGCAAGCGGCGAACGAGCGCGTGCATGCGCGCCATGCGCTGCATCCCCAGCGCCAGCGTCATGGTGGTGACGGCTGGCAGCCCCTCGGGCACCGCCGCGATCGCCAGCGAGATGCCCACCTCGAGCATGTACAGGAAGCTGTTGCCGCGCAGCCAGCCGGTCACCACGATCACCGCGCTGAGCACCAGGACAATCAGCAGCAGGGCGCGGCCGAGCTGGGCGAGCTTGGCTTCGAGCGGGGTTCCGCGCGCGCCCACCGCCTCGATCAGCGTGCCGATCTTGCCCATTTCGGTTCGCATGCCGGTGGCCGTGACGATGAATTTGCCGCGACCATCGGTGACGGCAGTCCCCAGATGCACCATGTTGATCCGGTCGCCGAGCGGCGCATCTCGCTCGGTAAGCGGATCTGCGGTCTTGGTGACGGCGAGCGACTCGCCGGTCAGCGCGGCCTCCTCCAGCTGCAGCCGCACGTATTCGACGATGCGCCCGTCGGCCGGTACCCGCGCACCGGCGCTGAGGATGGCCACGTCACCGGTCACCAGTTCCTGTGCGGGGATCTGCCGTTCCTCTCCCTCTCTAAGGACGTGGGCCACTGGCACGGTCTGCTTGCGCAGCGCGTCCAGCGCCGCCTCCGCCTTCCACTCGGTGACGAAACCGATCGCCGCGTTCAAGACAATGACGATCAGAATGGCAACTGCCTGGATGTTTTCCCCGAGCGCCAAGGCAACTCCACTAGCCGCCAGCAGCAGCACGACGATGAGGCTGCGAAACTGGTGAACGACGATCGACAGGGCTGAGCGTTGCTTTACCCCTGCGAGCGCGTTGGCCCCCTGTTGCGCATAGCGCAGGGCGGCCTCCGCGTGGGTCAGGCCGGCCGTCACGTTCGTCCGCAGGCGCTCGGCCGCGTCCTCAACTGAAAGCATGTGCCAGGCCTCCGCCGGCCCGGGTGTTAGCGCCGTATGACCGGCGAACACGTGCTTTGATTGTTCTTTCACCGGAGCACTGGTCTTGGCCAGCGCCGCAGGCGCTTGGTCTTCCGGCGCTATCGCCGCCGAGAGCCGTGCCCGCAGTCGACGCAGAAGAGAAGTTGCCGCAGCCGGCGCGGGTGAATCGGCGGGCTTGGGTGCAGCGGCTGTTTTGGAAGCGGCCGCCGCCGGTATATCCGGCATCTGCATACCGGCGGGCATGGCCTCGGTATCGGGCTTTGGGGTTGCGGCCGGAGAGGTTTCCGGCGCAACCACCTGCGCTGGCGGAACGGCAGGGACAGCTGCGGCGACTAGTGCTGCATCGGGAGCAGTGGGGGCTTGCGGTACGGCTGCAGCCACAGACTCGGGCGCTGCGGCAGCAGCATCCGAGTCTGATTTCGGCGCAGCGGACTCATACGCGCGTTGGCGCACGGCCGACCTGATATCGGCGATCTCGAGCCGGGTTTCGTCATAGCGCACTGTGGCGCTTCCCGCAGCGTAATTCACTGTGACGCTTTCGACACCCGGCACCTCGCCAATCCGCTTTTCCACTTCGTCCACGCTCAATACCGACAGCATGGCGTGCACTTCAATCACACTCGTTTTCATCGCATTTCCTAAATCGTTGTCGTATTCAATAAATGCTTTGTTGCATTCCAGGCCACATCGCAAGTTAGCCGTTTTCTAGATTTGAGACCTTGTATGTAAATACGATCTGCGGATGAGGCCAAACACAGCAACACCGGCCTAAAACCGACGCTGACGGTAGTGCTTGGTCTCAAGACGAGCGGAGATAGATGATGTTAGTCATCCGCGCCTGCGCGCTGTCCGATGTTTGTCTCAGGCCTCGCTCAGATCCATCTTGGCCAGGTCCACCCTGTTTTGCCGCTTCCATCCTGCACCCTTCCGTGCAACGCTCACCGCTCACAAACACCCACTTGCCAATGATCATGGCTGGAAGGTGTCTGGAAGACCGGGGGCGATTCAAGGGGGCGTGCGTACCGCACGCAGTTGAATCAGGCGCATACGGCGCGGAGTGACATGGCCCTCTTCAGCAACGGAATACCGCGATGGCCGACGTCATGAATCCTCCCATGTCCGGAGTTTCTGCCGGCGCGGTTGATTGGCAAGAATCTCTCACCGGGCTGGCTGAAAGCCTCTTCCACGGACTTCTCGAAGCCGCCCCCTACGCAATCGTGATCGTCGATGGAAATGGCACCATCATCCAGGTGAACCGCCAGGCCGAGAATCTGTTCGGCTTCGGCCGGGACGAGTTGCTCGGCGGCCCTGTTGAGGTGCTCATGCCCGAGCGGTTTCATCGCTCGCACGTCGTTCAGCGCGACGCCTATGCCGCCGACCCGCGGTTGGGGGGGCCCGGGGGGGGGCGGGGGGCGGGGGGGGGCGCGCCCAGGCCCCCCGCCGGGGGGGGCGGGGGGGGGGGGGGTTAAAAACGGGCCCCCCCCGCCCCCCCCC